>CAZFKF010000974.1:0-2901 GCA_964518805.1 uncultured Planctomycetaceae bacterium
GCCTCACCCTCGGGCTGGGAAGGGAGCCACCTATGACATGGAAGACGCTTTTGGTGTGCCACTTCGTCCTTATGCTGGAAATTCGGTTCGCGCCCAGCGAGGAACCTGATCGGGTTGCGCCGGGGGCCTCGGTCGCCGCCTACCGCTCGATCCAAGAGGCCCTCGATGCCAATCCGGGCCGGAAGGTCTTCGTGCCCGCGGGCGACTACGAGATCTCCGAGAAGATCCAGATCCGCCGGGACCATTCCGGACTGTTTGGCCCCGGCCGCATCGTGCAGACGAATCCCGAACAGCCGATCCTCGAAATCGAGCACGCCTCGGGCGTGGAAATCCGCTATCTCGTCCTGACCCGCGCCCGAGGGAAAACCGAGACCAAGGCCGAAGCCGTTCTGGCCGTCGACTGCCGCGACCTGGTCCTGGACAACCTTCAGGTGCGCGACAACCGAACCTGTTCGGGGGCGATCGTTCTGCGGCAATGCGTCGGAGCCCAGGTGCGCCACTGCCGCATCGTGAACTACATGCGGATCTCGATCGACGACCGCACCGCCAATCCCGACCTGGGCTACGCCTTCCGCTGCATCGACGGCACCGGCATCGTGGTCCAGGACGCCAGCCGCTCGGTGCTGATCGAAGGCAACCGGATCGTCGAAGAAAGCCTCTTGCCCACGCCGGAAGTCAAGCGGAAACATGATCTGGGGAAGTTTATCAAACGGAACGCCAAGCGAGGCCCGCTGATCGGCCAGAAGGCATGGGACGAACAGTACGTCAACAACTGGCATCAGGGCTCGGCCATCATCGTCACCTCGCCGGAAACGACCGGTTACACGCAGATCCTCGGCAACACGATCGAGAACGCGGCCCAAGGGATCGACATCCACGCCGATCACGTGATCGTGGCGCAGAATATCGTCCTCGACTCGTTTATGGGGATGAAGGCAATGCACGGATCGCGCAACGTGCTGATCATCGGGAACCAGTTCTCCAAGAATGACCTATGGAGCATCGGCCTCATGCCCGGGGCTGCCTCGCATGCGGCCGCAGCGCGTCCGGCCGGCCAGCCCGGCGCCAAGCCCGCCGAGGCCAACGTCGATGGCGGCACGATCATCGCCAACAACATCATCTCCGACTTCGGCTACGGAAGGTCCCGCTGGATCTGGGAGGGGCACGACTGCTGTCCGATCCGGTTGGACACGGGCCAGAAACCCGACAACCCGCCGCTCGCCGATGTCATCGTGCAGGGCAACGTCGTCTATGACATTGGCCGCGACGGCGTGCTGGTCGATGGCGTGCCGCGCACCGCTCCGCCGCGCTACAAGTACGCTGTGCTTGTCGCCAACGGTCACGGAGGTCCCAAGGGCCTCCACTTTGCCAACAATCTCTTCCACCCCGGTACGGCGGGGGTCGCGAACGTGGAGCTCAAACCGTAGCTTGAAGAGGAGGATATCCGCCAAGCGTTGGAGTACGCGGCAGCGATGCTGGACGACAAGACCATCCTCTTGGCCCAGGTACCATGAGACTCCTGCTAGATCCGGGGCTCCCCCGGGCGCAGCACCGCTTCTCTGCCATGACGATCTCGTGCGCGGCGCGGCCGTCTCGGTCACTGAATCTGAGATTCGCGCGCGGAGTCTGCCGATTCGTTCGCCAAGCCAGGGCTCTTGATCGGTACGACTTTGCCGATTCTTCCGGGATTTCCGGGTCTGCCGATCTTGCTGGAGATTCGGGCCTTGCGATCGCGATAGAGGTCGAGGAGGCACCGCCTCAGCGTCCGTGCGCGATCGCACGGGCCGAAGCCCGCGCGGCGAACTCGATGCGGCGTTGAACCACGCGCGCAAGTCATCGGGCAGCCTGGAGGTCATTGCCGTGAAAGCAGTTGCGACCAGACTCTGCTGGGGAAGCGTTGCGGCGCTACTGGCTGCGATGGTCCTGGGCTGCACGGGCACATCCCGATCCATTTGCGAACGCCCGCTCGCCGCGCCCGCTGGCCAGCCAATGGGTGGGGATTCTTTCTACAAGGTCGCAACCGCCAGCGAGGCCCCGCCAGATCCTCATCGCGCCGTGCCTCGTGTGACCCAAGTGGCATATGACGCCCACCAGCCGGCGGTGGGCCCGTCGGCGCCCATGCCGGGCATCTCGACATCAGACGCGGCCGAGGGCACGCTCGATCTGGGCGCCCTGATCCAAGAGGTCCAATCCGTCAATCCATCGCTCGAGGCGGCGGTCGAAGCCTGGCATGCGGCGGCCTATCGCTATCCGCAGATGATCTCGCTCGACGACCCCATGTTCGGCTTCATGAAGGGAACCGAAATGGGTTGGATGGTCGAGGCCTCGCAGAAGATCCCCTGGCCGGGCAAGCGGCGTCTCCGCGGCAACATGGCGGCCGCCGAGGCCGACGCCATGCAGTGGGATGTCGAAGACACGCGGCTGATGCTGGCCGAGGCCGCTGCCATGGCCTTCTACGATTACTACCAGGCCCATCGGCAACTGGCGGTCAATGCCGCCACCACCCGGGTCGTGCGGGAATTCCGCGACACGGCCAAGGTGATGTACGAGGCCAACCGCGTGTCGCAACAAGACGTGCTCCAGGCGGACGTCGAACTGGCCGACCTGGAGGCGCGGCAGGCCGAGATCCAACAGGACCAGAAGATCGCCACGGCGCGCATCAACACCCTGCTGCACCGTGAGGCCGATCATCCGCTCGCCCTGCCGCCGGCCGAGGTGGCGGCGCCGAGCGAACTTCCGGATCGCGAGTCGATGACCGCCATGGCCCTGGAATCGCGTCCCGATCTGGCGGCCCAGATGGCGCGCATCCGCCAGGAGGAGTATGCCCTCGCCCTGGCTCACAAGGAATACTATCCCGACCTGGAATTCGCCGCCAAACACGACCACTTCATGCCGTCCGAG
>CAZFKF010000975.1:0-2897 GCA_964518805.1 uncultured Planctomycetaceae bacterium
CACGCGGACGGTCCGGCGGCCAGGGCGGGCCTGAAGCCCGGCGACGTCGTCGTCAAGGCTGCCCTGATTCCGCCTGCGAGCGATTCGGTCCGGCAGATGCCCCTTGGCGAAGCCTACGTGAATGAAGGGCTGAACGACGTGATCACGGTCGATCTGAAGGAAGATCCGAGGGCTTGGCCCGCTTTCTTCGAGGTCCTCCAACTACTGCTGCCTGGGGGAAAGGTCGAATTGACCCTCGCCGACCGAACGGTCGTTCCGCTGGAACCTGTGGCGGTCGCTGGCTGGTTTCAGCCCAAGCGAGGCTTTTCCTTCGAAGTCAAGACGTTCTTCAGCGGTGGCAAGTCGCTTGGCTTGGCCCTGCGCCTGGGATCGCGGGAGACGATCGACGCAATGACCATGGTCTATCGTTTCTTGAGCAAGCTCGGCACGCAGGTGTCGCCCAAGGCCTTTGGAGGGCCGATTTCGATCTTCGCTATGGCGTACGGTTCTGCTTCCCAAGGCTTTTCCGATCTGTTGATATTTCTCACGGTCATCGGCGCCAATCTCGCCGTGATCAACTTCCTGCCCATTCCGGTTCTCGACGGCGGGCACATGGTCTTTCTCGCCTATGAGGGAATAACCGGCAAGCCGCCAAGCGAGCGAGTGCAAGTGGTGCTCACTTATCTGGGCCTGCTGTTCATCCTTGCCCTGATGCTGTGGGTATTGTGGCTGGACATTGTGCGTTACGCCTCGTCGCTGTTCACGAGGATGTTCTGAGACGGCGAGAGTCCGCGGCGCACATCGGCTTCACTCCCCAGGAAGCCCCGTGCGCCATTCGCTCGTGAAATCGGTTCCAGCCCAGGAGCGACTCCTGGGCTTTCTCCATTCCCCGCCGGAAGGACAGAGGTGAGGCAGACTGCTTGCCCGTTTCGGCGGCCGGTCAGGAGAGGCTCCCAATTCCCTGGTGGGAACGCCCCCACAGAGTCTCGTTAATCGTTGCCTTCGTTTCGCGGTCGCGTTTAGGAACCGTAAAACAATTGTTCTTTTTGGCCTTCTCCCGCGGGCCGGCTCTTTTCGCTTCCGGAAAGGAATGTTAATTTAGAGAGTCCGCCTGGCCGGCCAGGCGGACGGCAGCATACCCCTTATGCGATGGGGTGTTCTTCCCGAGGTCTCTGCGATGAGCAAACGGATTTCATCCCACCCCAACGCCACCGTTGCCGAGCGCAAACACAACGGCGCACGGAGCCACCGCAGGAAGGGTCTTCAGCATCTGATCGAAGACCGGCTCTACCAGAAGGTGAGCTACAACGAGTATCGCGAAAAAGTCCGCACGGTGTACGACGGGCCTCAGGGCGCGTTTTTGGCAACCTGCAGCATGTTGTCGCTGCACATCCCTTTGGGCGCCCGGCTGTTTCGCGAGCGCAAGTTCGATCTTTTCGGCTGCCGGCACATCCTCGACGTGGGCAGCGGGGCTGGACAGATTGCCAAGCACTTGCTGCAATACGCGGACCGGGAGGCGGAGATCACGTGTTTCGATCTTTCCTGCGAGATGCTCCGCCGGGCCCAGGTGCGGCTCAAGAGCAACCGCCCGCGTTTCGTGGCCGCCGATCTCAGCGTTCTTCCGTTCGCCGATGCCTCGTTCGACTGCGTCACCTGCGGGTACGTGCTCGAACACGTGCCCGATCCTCGGGTGGGCCTTTCTGAGCTTTCTCGCGTGATGAGGCCGGGGGCCAAGATGCTCTTGCTCGCGACCGAGGACAGCTTGTCCGGAGCGTGGACGAGCCGCATCTGGTGCTGCCGCACCTACAATCGCCAGGAGCTGTCGCGCGTGTGCGAGTCGCTGGGGCTCCACTGGCAGAGGGAGCTTTGGTTCACGCGCATGCACCAGATGCTTCGCGCCGGGGGAATCTGCGTGGAGATCGTGAAGCAGGGATGAGCGACGGAACGCGGCCGCAAGCGCCGTCGCAAGGACGCCCCTTGTCCTTCATCCCTCGTTTCCGCCCGCGTCGCTCCAATCGCGACGCTCGCGGGAACTGGGAATGCGCATCGCCTTGCGATACTTGGTGACCGTGCGGCGCGCCACGTTGATCCCCTGCTTGGCCAGTTGATGAACGAGGTCTTCGTCGCTCCAGGGATTCTTCTTGTCCTCGGCGCCAATGATCTCCTGCAGTTTCAGACGGACAGTGTCCCAGGCCACTTCCTCGCCGTCGGCGCTGACCGTTCCGCCGCAGAAGAACCGCTTCAGGGGAAAGATGCCGCGCGGGGTCTGAATCCACTTGTCGTCCACGGCCCGGCTGACCGTCGTGACGTGGACGCCCACCTTGTCCGCGATCTGCTGCATCTTCAACGGCTCGATGGCCTCCGGCCCCTTTTCCAGGAACGCCGCCTGATGGTCGACGATGGCCTGCGAGACCTTGGTGAGCGTGCTGCGACGCTGCTCGATGGCGTCGATGAGCCATTGCGCGGAATTGATCTTCTGCTTGATGAAGTCGCGGGTCTGCTCGTTGGCCTGGCCGCTGGCCAGCAGCTTGCGGTAGTACGGGCTGATGAACAGGCTCGGCGTGCGTCCGTCTTCCAGCCGGATTTTGTAGCGGCCGTCGTCGCCCTGTTCGACGAACACGTCCGGCGTGACCGGCGGCACGAGGGCGTTGTTGAAGTCGGCGCCCAGATTCACCTTCAGCGTCCGCATCGCCTGGATCAGTTCCTGGATCAGCGGGATCGAGAATCCGGTCTTCTTGGCGATCACCGGCAGTCGATTGTGCTCCAGGTCCTCCAAGTGATTCGCGATGAGCGTCTTGAGCTGCTCGTAGTGCGGCATTCCCGGCGTGAGCTGCAGCAACAGGCACTCGCGCACGTCGCGGGCGCCGACTCCGGGAGGGTCGAGCTTCTGAACCAGGGCCAGCGCCTGCTGCGCCAGC
>CAZFKF010000976.1:0-2897 GCA_964518805.1 uncultured Planctomycetaceae bacterium
CACACCCCAGACCAGTTGCTTCTTTTCGTTGTCATCTTTGGCGGTGATGAAACGTGTCAGCGAGCTGGTGCTGGCGACTGCGCCAATGTTCGAGAAGACTTCCTGTCCCTTGATGAGGTTGTTGATCAGCTCGAATCGTTCGGGAACTTTATCGAGCAGGCGCTGAATCGGAGTGGGCAGATGTGCCAGCAATTTGATCGCGCCTACGCTGACGCTTTGACCCTGTCCCGCCACTTCTTTGGCGCGGCTCAAATACATGCCCAGGCCCGCCAGCGAGGCCAGATACAACGTGCCAAGCCACGATGTGCTGCCGCCCAGGGCGCCGTCGAGTGTGTTCCACTGCGGGCCGGCCAATACGCCGTCACGGTCCTTGTCCCAGGTGACGACGATGTACTCCATGGCCCGCTTGATGGCCGGCCAATTGGCGTCCAGCCATTTGCGGTCGGGGCTCATGAGGTGTTCGCGGTACGAGTTCAGAACCGCGCCGCACTGGCCGTCGCAGGCGGGGAATTCCTTGAACTGGCGGTGCGGGATCGCCCCGTTGGCCATTTGGTAGCGGAACTCCTGAGCCCGCATCTGGCGGGCGATCTCGGGAAAGAGCCGCGCGTGGGCCTGGGCATAGTGCCACACGTGGTTACAGTTGCCGTGGCAGCAACCGGCGTCGAGGTTGCATCCTTCCCAGGCGCCGAAGTAGCCGTCCTTGCCCCAGAAACACGTCTGGCTCCGCAGCACGGCCACCTGCGAGGTGATGCGGTCGAGGAGCCAGTGCGGCAGGTTCGACGCATAGAGCGTGTCGTGGAAGAGCCGCGTCTGGTGGGTCAGTTCGCCCAGTCGCTCTTCGAGGTCGCGGACCACTCCCAGGGCGCTCGGCCAGTGGTTGGCGTACATGTTGCCCTGGCAGTTCCACTGATCGATGCCGTGCTTGACGTTGGGAAAGTACCAGGTGAGCACGAAGGGGACGGTGCATTTCTCGCCGGGCTGGAGCGTCTGCGAGACGGCAAGCGCTCCGTCGATGGTTTGGGCAAGCGGCGACGGGCCCGCGATTTCCGGCCCCGAAAGCCTGCCGGTTTCCGAAAACGCCACGGCCAGCGATTCGAGCGTGTCCCAGGCCGCGGCGCCGGAGGCGTTGGGCGTCATGACGGCCAGGGCCATGTCGCCCCAGCCGGGAGTCTTCCTGTCTTTGGCCGAGGTCATCGAGAGAATCGTCGCCTTGGGGGCGTGCAGGATCTGGTTCTTGTTCTCGCCGTAGCCCGAGTACGCGCGGCCCTCGATGGGAGCGATTCCCAGGTAGCCCACCGCGTTCTGCTGCGCGGCCAGGAAGCTGATCTCGATCGGCCGATCCGTGGGATTTTCGGCGGTGAGGTTGAAGATCGCGCAGGGAATCGACGAATCCTTGGCGCTGAGGGGGATGAGCGGATTGAACGTCTCCATGCTTACCTTGACCGGCACGCCCGGGTCGTCGAACGCGTACCAGCCGAACGGATACTCGCCGCGGAAAGTGAGCTCGCGCATGGCCTGGAATGGGCCGACTGGGGCGGTTTGCAGGGCGCGGATCACCGGGGCTCGATCGGACGACTTCACACGCACCGCGAAGAGACTGTTGGGCACGGCAACCTGCGTGTAATTGTTGAAGATCTGCCAGATTTCGCGCTGGGCCCGCCCGTTGATCTGGATCGACCCGGTGCCGATGCCGCCCAGCGTCAGCCGGATCGCGGCCAGCGAATCACCGCGATAGATCGTCGGCTGGCCGCGGTCTAGCAGCGCCGGGTCGGACATCAGTTCTGCGCGGCGTTGTTCGCGCTGCGCGTCGAGTTGGGCGCGGCGGATCCTCTCGCGCTCGGCCCGGGCTTTTTGGATTTCGGCCAATTGCAGGCGCTGCGGGCGCCAGCCCATGGCGTCGACGTGGGCGGCGATCGTCGCCGCCGGCAATGCCTGGCCGTAGACGGCCACACCGGCCACGGAACCGGCGAACAGTTCGGCCCCTTTCGGCTGCGACGAGCCGACCGAGAGAGGCAACCCCGCCCGCTCAAAGCTGAACAACGCCCCCGGGTTGGCACAGTCGGCCGCCACGCCGTTGACGAAGAGATGCATCGTCTCCCGCGTACACGTGAGGGCCAGATGGTACCACTGCCCGCGCACCAGCGGCCCCTCGCCAATCCGATACTCGGCCACGGCCTTGCCGTTCCACACGGCCATGCGCGAGTAGTCGCCCATGATGTGCAGGCTGAATCGCGTGATCGCATGGTCGCCGTCGGCCCGCTTGGCGATGATGCAGGGATTGTAGCCCGGGTTAGGGTTGAAATCCGGGCGGAACCAGAGTTCGACGGTCGCCGGCTGAAGATCGAGTTCCGGCGCGTTGCCCATCGTGACGAAGCGTCCGGCCTGAAGCACGAGGGCCTTGGCGTCGCCCGGTCCCGGCCCGAACTGCGGCTCGCCCCCTTTCGCCTGCACGGCGATCGCGCCCTTGGCCGCCTGGAGACTCCCATCCAGCGGCCAGCAAGCCACCAGTCCCGGCTCGGCGGCAACCGCGTCGCGGTACGCGGTTGGTCCCGGCTCAGCGGCCGGCGCCGGTCCGCTGTTGGCGCCCAGAAGGATTACGATTCCGCTTGCAGCAAGACTGTACAGGCGTCGTTGAAGGATGGACATGGCGCGATTCTCCCTCCTCGGTTTGTCCTGGCGTGGATCCTCCGAATTCTAGAGCATCTTCTGCGGTGTTGCCAGAAGGTTCGCCGCGTCACTTGCCTTTCACTCGCACGATCGCCTCCAACTCGGCTTGAAGGCGCGAGAGAATCTCCGAGTAGCGAAAGGCGCCCAGCGGCTGGCTTCCTCGCTTGAGATTGACGAAGCTCGGTCCGCACCAGAGCCCCAGGTCCGCGTCGTCGGTCTCGCCAGGGCCG
>CAZFKF010000977.1:0-2895 GCA_964518805.1 uncultured Planctomycetaceae bacterium
GGCGACTTTCACTTCATCACCACATCGAAGGCCCTGGTCCGACGGTTTCTTGAGGTGAGAGCAGGAAAGGGGAGTCTGGGCCAGTCACCCGGCTTCCGCCATACCCGCGCCACACTGCCGGCGGACCGGAAGGACACGGTCTTCGTATGTCTTTCGATGGGGTTCTTCCGAAACCTCCTTTCGCCGCAGCACCGCATCGAAAGGCTCCGCCGCGTGGAAGCCCTGGCCGACATCGACCTGGTGCAAATGGCCCTGCTGGCGTCTGCCGCGGAAGGTAGGCCGACTCGAACCATTAACGAACTCGTGGCCGCCGGGTATCTGCCGCCGAGTTTCGGCCCTCGGCCCGATGGCAGCCGGGCGGTCATGGTCGACGACGAGGTCCGCGACTCGCTGCGCGGAAGCAAGGGGCGGTTTGTGCCCATCCCGGACGTCGAGACGACCCGCGCAGCACCGCTGGAGGTTGCCGCCTACCTGCAACTTGCCGAGGAGTACCGCCACCCCTGGCCGGAGATCGACCCGCTGATCGTCGGCATCCAACGGCATTCGCTGGGGAAGGACCGCGACCGGATCACGCTCGACGTTCGCACGACGCTGCTGAACAAGCAACCGCTCAGTGCGCTTCGCCAGTTCCTGGGCAAAGCCGATCGGCGTCGCATTGCGACGCTGCCCGAGAATGCAGTGTCTTTCGAGATCGTTCGTCCGCAGGGGCGAGTCTTTGGCGCGTTGGAGGGTGTTGGGCCGGGTGTCGAGGTCCTTGGAGGAGTCGTGGTTCCGCTCGGCCGACTCCGCGACCTTCTGGTTGGCTACATCGGCGCCACCGACCGAGGCGGACTGCTGAGCTGGATTCCCTCGCTTCCTTCCGGCCCGCCGGACGACGAGGGATACAGCCGCGACCGGCGAGGGCCGTGGGGGCGCGCCGTCGAACCGTTCCACGTGTATTCGTTCCAACGCGAGGTGCTCGAGCGAGTCGCGCCGAAGCTGCGTCTGGAAGACGCCGAGCGAGAGGCACAGTTGCGTTTGCGGGTGGTCGATGTGTCCAAATCGGCACTGGCGCCGCTCGCGCACACGTGGTGCTACGCCCGCACGCGGCAAACCGCGCTGGGGAACATCCAATTCATGCAGCAGATCGTCGAACAGTTCCGAATTCCTGGCGACGCCGCGAGAAACACCGCCGAAATGCTGCTGGATGCGAAACTGCTCTGCCCCTTGGGCGGCCAGTACGTGTACCGTGACGCAGCGCCCCGCGTCAGCCGATGGAGTTCGACCGCGTTTGACTCGGCTCGTCGGTGGTCCGCTTCGGCGGCGCAATCGCCCGATGGATTTCAACCCCCGCCGTTGAATTGGTTCCGCGGCCTGGAGGCCGATGCCACGGTCAGCGACACCGGCCTGTCGGCCTGCGTCCAGCTCGAAATGCTCTGGCCGAAGCCGGGGCCGACAACGGCCCAACGGTCCGAATGACGAGACAACTCCTTTCGGGAGAGATCGATTGGCAGCCGGGTTGCGATAACATGTGCTGCCCGCTTACGAGTCGTACCCCCAAGGGCCGGCGCGCTACATCATCTTATCGGACGCCTTGGCCGGAAGATCCTCGGGCAGGAAACTGAGTCCGCCCGAGGAACGCAGAAGCAGCTTGTAGCGCTTGCCCGGCACGAGTTTGTCGGACGGCGCTTCACCGTGGGCGGCGCGGATGCCCTTCTTGCGAGCCTCTTCCGGGTTGGTGGCGTAGTGCCAGAATTTGCTCCAGATCTCGCGCTCGAATTCCGAGGGTTCGCGGCCCGAATGATAGACGGCCGGCTGCTCGCCCTCCGCATCAAGCTTGAATCCGTCGGTGGGCCGCTGGAATTCGCCGAATACGCGACGGAAGAGGCAGAATGAGGTGGCCCGGAGCGGGTCGGCCACCTCCACGCTCTCGTCGCTGAACTTCACCACCAAGGCGTCGACATAGACCATGTCGCCCTGGACCATGTATTTTCGAGGCGTATCGATCGGTTTGCCGGCCTTGTCGAGTTCCACGAAAGTGAACTCGGTGACGAGGTCCTTCGTCTTCGCGGCCCCCCGTTGCGACAAAACGTCGATTTGGGCCACGCGGTGATCGACTTTAAGCAGGCGCAGGGCAGTCTGAAGGCTCTCGATCTGCTGCCGCTTGGACTCCAAGTCCTGGTTCAAGGCGACGATCTTCTCCTTGCTGGCGTCCAAATCGTGCTGCAGCGACTCGACTTCGGCCTTGCGTTTCGCGTCGTCCAGGTAAGTCCGCACGACGAACCAGCCACCAGCCCCAAGAATGGCCAGGAGCAACAACGAGAGCATCGCTCCCGCGAGATTGTTCACGGCTGATAGGACCTTCACGATTCAAGTCTCCCTAAGGGTTGCCTGTACCCAAACGGCGCTCTTCTCGCCTTTCGCGGGAGAGAATCGCCTGGTCACGGGCGCTGCCTTTCGATCGCCATGCGCCGGGCCTGGCGGGCGATCATCCAATCCTCGCGGGTGTGAATCAACAGGACGCGCGCCGGCGAATCCGGGGACGCGACGTCGGTGTCGGGCGAAACGGTCCGGTTCCTGTCTTGATCCAAATGGATCCCGACGCACTCCAGGCCGCGGCACACCTCGGCCCGCAGCCACGGGGAATTCTCTCCGATTCCGCCGGTAAAGACCAGACCATCCAAGCCACCGAGCGTCACGACGAGGGCCCCAACCATCGTTCGAACCCGATATGCGTACATATCCAGTGCCAACTGCGCCCTGGCTTGGCCTTCTTTGGCGGCAAGCTCCACGCGGCGGAAATCGGACGAAAGGCCCGAAATGCCCAGCAGCCCGGACCGGTGATGGAGGATTTCGTCCAACTGCTCGACCGAGAGCCCCTTCTCTCGCTGGGCGTAGATCAAGATGCCAGGATCG
>CAZFKF010000978.1:0-2894 GCA_964518805.1 uncultured Planctomycetaceae bacterium
TCTCGTTCCCATTCATCGTCCTGGGACTGCTCCTGCACGGGTTCGCCTACGTGTTCGTTTTTGTCGGCGCGTACATCTACGTCGACAAGAAAGCACCGCCCGATTTGAGGGCTAGCGCCCAAAGCCTGATCGCATTCCTGATGCTTGGCGTGGGGATGTTCCTCGGATCTCTGCTCAGCGGGCGCGTGATCGACAGCTATCCGCCGTTTGTGGAGAGTCTTCCGGCCACTCGCCAAGTCGCCATCGAGGAGAACGGCGTCGTCACCGACGCCCAACCCCTGGAAGAACTCCAGCGGGCTCCGTTGCCAGAGTGGGACAAGGTCTCCGAACTCGACAAGGAGGGAAAGGGACAGATTTGGCTCAGCGATCTGAAGAGGATTCCTGATCCGGGATTCCAGGTCGTCGAGCGAACGGCGATCGGTGAGAATGCGGCCAAGGTGCGCACGATCACTTACAAACGCGACGACCTGATCCGAGTGTTCACCAAGATCGACGATCGCAAACCGATTGTCACCCGGGGCGATTTCAAGACGGCTAAGATCGGCGAGATCTCCGTTACCCGGGCCGAATGGATGGCCGCTCAAGTGCACCATTGGCCGCCGATGTGGCTGTGGTTCGCGATCCTGGCTGGCGTGATTTGCCTAGTCTTCTCGGCCGGCACGCTGTTTACGGCCGACGAAGCGGTGGCCGCGGCACCCTCCGGTCCGGCCGAGCAAGCCCAGTCGCCCCCAGCCGAACCGCCTGCCGCGGCCCAGGCCGCCGAACCGATGATGACTCCGCCTGCACCCGAGTCGGAACCACCCGCTCAGCCGCCGGAATCCGGATCGCTCCCGCCCGCATGAGCCGGCACCACAAGTAGACGACACCCGCCGCGATACCACCGGCAAGGGATAGCCACCGCCGGCTGTCTTGGGTGAGCACTTCCTGCCCAAACAGGCAGAGAACTGCCCCCAGCCTTTCGGGCCTGCGGCTGCGTTTGTTGCTGTACACCTCCAATATGGGGCTCTTGCCCTCACTAACTTGGATGAGGTATCAGCACGCGCAGCCACAGCCGCTCCTTCAGGTCGATTGGGGCCTCCGTCACCCATCGGGTGGCCCCCTCTTGCCTAAATGGCAAAATCGATCAGCTTCCTTGAGACTTCAATCGCCCCGCGTGGGCGGGCAAGGAGTTTCAGTCAATTCACTTGGCAGAACCGGACGAATCCACAGAAGGCGTACGACTGTCGCCATTCGGCAAGTCGCTACACCGACATCGCGCCACCGGGCACCTCGTCGGCGAGAGAGAGTCATGCGAGCCACCGCAAGGACCGTGATACACTTGGGACTGTTCTCGGGGTTTTGGATTATCTTGGGCATTGCCTTCGAGGTAGCGGCCCAGCAGCCCGCAGCTCCGCTTCCGGAAACGCGATACCAGGGGCCGTCGTCGCTCCCCGAGCAACCCCGGGCCCTGGAGACCTTGGAAGACGCCTGGAACCTCGCGCTCAACGCCGATCTCCGCGTCGAGGCCAGCCTTTGGAACGCGTCTTCCGCCGCACGGAGTCTGGCTGCGGCCCAGGCCGAACGGATGCCGTCGGTGACCCTGGGGGCCGACTATATCGCCCTCAGCGAGGAACCATCGTTCCGGCTTCCGGCCTCCGGAGGACTCCTGCCGAGCCAGTTGCCGTTTTTCGAGCAGGACAGCGGCGGGGCCGGCGCGGTCCTCATGCAGCCGATCTACACGTCTGGCCGGATTACGAGCGGAATCCGTGCGGCCCAGGCCGGAAATTCGGCCAGTCACGCCGAACTGCGTCGCACGCGTCTGGACGTGAAGATGAGCGTGGCCGAGAGCTACGTGGCAGTGCTGCGCACCACGCGGCTGGTCGAGGTCGCCGAGAACAAGGCCGCGAGCCTCGCTGCGCACGCCCGGGATGTGCAGGCGATGGTCGACCGGGGCGTACGCGCCAAGACCGACCTGCTCTCGGCGCAGGTCGCGCTGGCCGACGCCCGCCAGCAGTTGTTCCAGGCGAAGAACGCCTTGGACGTGGCCCGCGCTTCGTACAACCGGCAATTGGGCCGGCCGTTGACCGAGCCGGTTAGCTTGGCCGAACTCCAGGAAGAAACCGTCGTTGAGGACATCGACCAACTCACGCACCAGGCCCTCCAGTCGCGCCCGGAAATCGATCAACTTTCGGCCCAAGCCGTGGCCTTGCGCGAGCAGGCGGCCGCCACCGACGCCAAGAACGGCCCCCAGGTGGCCGTGGCCGGCGGCTATCTCTACCAGCAAAACAAGTACATGACTCCCAACGGCGTGGCCGGCGTGGGGCTGACCGTCCAATGGAACGTGTTCGACAGCGGGCGGGTCTGCAACCAGGCGGCTGCGCTGCGCGAACGGGCCGAATCGCTGATTCGCACGCGCATGGACCTGGAATCGATGGTCGCCCTCGAAGTGCGGCAGAAGTGGCTCGACCTTCAGACCGCCGTTCAGCGGACCGACGTCGCGCGCCAGGCGAACGCCCAGGCCGACGAAAACCTGCGCGTGGTCCTCGATCGCTATCGGCAGCAGGTCGGGACAGACACCGAGGTCCTCGACGCCGAAACGCTCCGCGTGCAGGCGTACACCAACTTCTACAACAGTTCGTACGAGACGGCGCTGGCCCGCCTGCGCCTCGCCCGCGCGGTCGGCAGCCTGTAACGCTCGGTCGCGAGCCCGCCGCCTCGCGAATCGCCGGCCGTCCTTCGGCGGGCGTCGCTTCGCTCCGTCCGCCCTGCGATAACTAGTCCGACGAGAAGTAATAGAACCGTCCTCTGTCGGTGTCGATCCAGAAATGGGAGCGGGGTGACTTGGCTGGAGGTTTGTCGCCTTCACTACTTCCGGGGACGCTTCACTTCATTTCAGCAACTGCGAAAAGCGTCTC
>CAZFKF010000979.1:0-2891 GCA_964518805.1 uncultured Planctomycetaceae bacterium
TCACGCCCGATCCTTTCCCGGGAATGGACCGGCTCGACTCCGAGGAGCCGGCCGAGGAGAGGCAGTTCCAGCCGCCGCACCAGAAGCGGTTTCAACCGCCGCCGTCCGACGAGCGACGCTGGGTGTAGATCGTCGGGAGGGCTAATTCCCCAGCGACTTGAGCGGCGCGGGGATGCGTCCGCCGAAATGAACGAACGCGTCGCTGGCCCCGGCGTTGCGGATTTCCATGACGGGCATCGAGCCGAACAGCCCGCCAAAATCCACCCGATCACCCGCCTTCGCCCCCGGCACGGGGACCAATCGCACGGCAGTGGTCTTGTCGTTGATCACGCCAATGGCCATCTCGTCGGCGATGATGCCGGCGATCGTCTCGGCCGGCGTATCGCCGGGGATCGCGATCATGTCGAGACCGACGGAGCAGACCGAGGTCATGGCCTCGAGTTTTTCCAGAACCAGATGGCCTTGTTCGACGGCCGACGCCAGGGCAGCGTCCTCGCTCACGGGAATGAACGCCCCGCTCAATCCGCCTACCGAGCTGGAGGCGAACAGGCCGCCCTTCTTCACCGCGTCGTTGAGCATGGCCACGGCCGCCGTCGACCCTGGGGCGCCGATACGGCTGATGCCCAGCGTCTTGAGGATCTCGCCGACGCTGTCGCCCACGGTCGGCGTCGGAGCCAACGAGAGATCGACGATGCCAAATGCCACCCCGAGTTCCGTGGCGACTTCGCGGCCGATCAACTCGCCGACCCGGGTGACGCGAAAACTCGTGATCTTGATCTCCTCCGCCAAATCGCCGAGCGTAAGTTTCGTCTCCCGGGCAAGACGCCGCCGCAGCGCACTGCAAACCACTCCCGGACCAGAGACACCGATGTTGACCGCGGCCTCCGGCTCGCCGGCGCCCATGTAGGCCCCGGCCATGAAGGGATTGTCTTCGGGAATGTTGGCGAAAACGACGAGTTTGGCGCATCCGAACCCCTGTCGGTCGGCCGTGGCTTGGGCTATCTTCACGAGCACGTGGCCCATCTGGTGAACCGCGTCCATGTTGATCCCTGCCTTACGCGAGGCCACATTCACCGAGGCGCAGACTTGCTTGGTCTGCGAGAGCACCTCGGGCAGGGCGTTCATCACCACGGCATCGGCCGGCGTAATTCCCTTGTGGACCAAGGCGGTGAAGCCTCCGACGAAGTCGACGTCGCACTCGGCCGCCGCGGCGTCGAGCGTCCGGGCCACCTGGACGGCGGCCGCGTGCCCGTGGCCGGCCAGGATCGTCGAGGCCGGAGAGATGGCCAAGCGTTTGTTGACCACGGGAATGCCGTACTTGGCCCCCACCCGGTCGCACGTCTCGACCAACCGGCTCGCCCGGCCGAGAATCTTGTTCTTCAGCTTGCGGCACAGGTGATCGACGCTCGGTGCGGCGCAGTCGTCGATATTCAAGGCCAAGGTCACGGCCCGCACGTCGAGGTGCTCGGCGTGCAGCATTTCAATGGTGGAGAGGATTTCGTCGGTGCGAAGCATGGTCATTCACGTGGAATACGTCAAACGCAACTGGTTGGTGGCCACGAAGACGTTTTCGTGCTGGAGCTTCACGGTGAAGCCCAGTTCCTTGCCCATCTCTTCGAGATCGGTTTGCAGCATGCGGATATCCCACCGGATGGGGACCTCGAGCTGGCCGATCAAGACGAACTCCTCGCCCGTGCGGTCGCCATATAGATCCACGATGTTGATGTCCCGGCCCGCAAGATACTGGCTGAACCGGCGGACGATCCCCGGCTGGTCCTTGCCGAAAGCGGTAATCACGAATCGGCCGCATTTCTCCAAGGGTGCAAGGGCCTCGGGCGGGATTGCCCGGCGGGCCAGCACCTGGAACGGCGAATTCGAGGAACCGGACTGCCGGACCTGTTCGGCCAGTTCCCCGGGGTCGACCGGCTTGGGCGTGCTGACAATCATAATGAGGGTAAAATACCCCCCTAATACCGTCTGGCTGCACGCATCGATGTTGCCGCCCAGGGACTCGACCGCGGTAGTCACCGCGGCCACGATCCCCGGATGGTCGTCGGACATCACGTCCAGCACGTATACGTTGTCGAACCGGGCCTTCATAGGTGCGCACAGGGTTTGAACCGAAGAAATACGCCATCCATGCCGGCCAGTGTAGCACGGATTGCGGGTAGCGGGAATGCGAACGCGGCACCCCCGCGGTCTTCGCTACAGCGTTAGGCCGCTCACATCGACTTCGATTCGCTTTCTGGTGCGGAGCATCTCGTCCCAGGTTACCTTTCCGTTGGCGAGGCCAGCTTCGCGCCCCAGGATGCACGCCAGCGTGCTATTGACACTCGTGGGCACGGTCGAGTTGTCGTAGATTCCCTGGGTGACATTCGTGTGGAACATTGCGATATTCCGCTTCGCCCCCTCTTCGTAGAGGTTCGTTGTCGTCCCCCCTTTGAAGCCCTGAGATCCGCCCCGGATCCAGGTCTTTCCGCCGTTGTACTCTCCCTGCATGTAGGCCCCCTGGCCGTACGCGAAGCAACCGCAGAACGGCTCGGCGTTGTTGTTCTGGACGTGTTCGCCAACGTGGTTAATCAGCGATCCATCGGCGAACTCGTAGGTCACCGAGAACACGTCGTGGCTGTCGCCGTTGGGGTTCTTGCGCGCGCGGCGAGAGGCTCCCGTAGCACTAATGGGCGATTTGTCGCCGAGGATCCACAGGGCGGCGTCGATGGCGTGGATTCCCGCGTTCACAAGCAGGCCGGCGCCCAGGGCCACGTCGTTGACCCAGATCAGGCCCGTGAAGCGTTTCGAGATGTCCTTGGTCAACGGCGGGTCGTTCCAGCCTTCGTCAAACTAGTGCGACGCCACCAGCGCGAACTTTCCCAGAGCCCCGGCATTGGCCC
>CAZFKF010000980.1:0-2883 GCA_964518805.1 uncultured Planctomycetaceae bacterium
GTGGGCTAGTCCAGCGATCCACTGCGAAACGTGACAACGCGAGACGTCCAGATCGACCGCCACACAGCCGCGATTGCGCGGGTCCAGAGCCTCCAAAAGATCGTCCCCAGCGGTGTAGATCTCGGTGCGAAACCCAGACCCTCGTGCCGCTTGGCGAAGGGTCTGGCAGAAGACCGGATCGCGGTCGACGGCAAACACCGTCGGCTCATCGTGCCAAAGCGTGGTAGTCATACCCCCCCGGCCCTCCTGGCCCCCAAAGCAAGCTCGCCAAGAGTCTAACGCCCCGGCGTGGGCGTGGCAAGCAGCGGCGGGCGTTCTCCACGTCGCGTTGACAGGAGCGGTCGCGCGACTAAAATAGAGGGTTTTCCTATAGCGAAACACGTGCGCTGGGTGGGTAATAGCTCGGCCGCGTGGGGCGGAAGGGCGTCTTTGTGGTCCTCGAAATCGAGCCACGCGCCGCGGGAGATTGAGCGTTGGAAGAAGCCATTGCAAAAGCAGACGTCCTCATCGAGGCCCTTCGCTGGATCCGGGAATTCCGCGGCAAGATGACGGTCATCAAGCTCGGCGGGAGCGTGATGGAGGACCCTCGGGCCCTGACGCACCTGCTCCTGGACGTCGTCTTCATGGAGACCGTGGGGATGCGCCCGGTGTTGGTCCACGGCGGTGGGGCGGCGGTGAGCCGGGCAATGGCGGCGGCGGGCCTCCAGCCGCGGTTCGTCCAGGGACGCCGCTACACGGATGCGGCGACGCTGGAAATCGTCGAGCGCGTGCTGGCCTACGAGATGAACGAATCGCTGGCTGCCCAGATCGAGACGCTCGGCGGATGCGCCAAGCCGCTCAACTTCCGCACCCAGAACTTGCTCTTCGGCGAGACGATTCAACTTAACGGGAAAGACGGGGCCCCGATCGACCTCGGGTACGTGGGCCGAGTGACCCGCGTCGACCGGCAGGCGATCGTCGACTTGTGCAACAAGGGCATTGTGCCGGTTCTCCCGTCGATGTGCATCGATGAAAACGGCCAGAAGTTGAACGTCAACGCCGACACGGCCGCGACCGCCGTGGCCCAGGCCGTCGAGGCCGAGAAGCTCGTGTTCCTCAGCGATGTGAACGGCGTGCGGCGGGACAAGAATGATGCGGAGACTCTCGTACACTCGCTGACCGCCGGCCAGGCTCGGGCGATGATCGAGGGCGGCCAGGTCGACGCCGGCATGATCCCCAAACTGCAGGCGTGCCTTGAAACGCTCGAAAAGGGCGTGCGCAAGATCCACATCATCGACGGCCGCCTGCGGCATTCGCTGATGCTGGAGGTGTACACGAGCCGCGGCGTCGGCACGGAAATTGTGCGGGAGTAGGCCGGAGGGCGGAGCGCGGGGAGGCCGTCGGCCTCACGCGGGCACGGAAAGTGGATGGCGCGAACCGCTTCGCCGTCGGACTTGTCCGGCGCTTTGTGGAAGCGCTACAAAGGAAGGAGCATCGCACGTGGGTTCTGATGAGCCGCTGAGTTCGCCAAAGACGATCGAACTGTTCCAGAAGTACGTCATCCCCAACTACAACCGTTTTCCGGTCTCGATCGCGCGGGGCGAAGGCTCCTACGTGTGGGACGGCGAGGGGAATCGCTATCTCGACTTCTTTCCCGGCTGGGGATGCAACATGCTGGGGCACTGCCCCGCGCCGGTGGTCGAAGCCGTACGCGAGCAATTGGGCCGGTTGGTGCACGTGCCCAACACCTGGTACACCGAGGCCCAGGGCCGCTGGGCCCAGGCCCTTTCCGAACGGAGTTTCGGCGGCAAGGCGTTCTTCTGCAACTCGGGCACCGAGGCCAACGAGGCGGCCATCAAGTTAGTCCGCCTTCACGCGCCCCGGCCGCGATACAAGATCATCACGTTCGAGGGCGGTTTCCACGGCCGCACCCTGGGTTCCACCTCGGCCACCGCGCAGCCCAAGTATCACGAGGGCCTTGGGCCGCTGATGGCCGGGTTCGTGTACGCCCCCTTCGGCGATCTGGAGGCGGTGGCCAAGCTGATCGACGCCGAGACCGCGGCAATCATGATCGAGCCGATCCAGGGCGAAGGCGGCGTGCGCGTCCCGCCCGATGGATTCCTGGCCGGACTGCGCAAGCTGGCCGACGAGCACGGACTGCTCCTGGTGTTCGACGAAGTGCAAACGGGCTGCGGGCGCACCGGCCACTGGTTCGCCTACCAGCATTTCGGCGTGACACCGGACGTGATGACGCTCTCGAAGGCGATTTGCGGCGGGCTGCCCGGCGCGGCCATGCTCACGCGGCCCGAGATTGCCCCCAGCCTCCGCCCCGGCATGCACGCCTGCACGTTCGGCGGCAACCCGATCGCTGCGGCGGCCGGGCTGGCGACTATCGAGATGATCGAGAAGCAGAACCTGCTGGAAAACGCCCGGCGGATCTTCAAACTCTTCCATCAGCGTCTGGAAGAACTGAAGCAGCAGTGCGAAATCGTCCGCGAGATTCGCGGCGTGGGCGTGATGATCGGAATCGAACTGGCCATCGACGGCGTGGCCACGGTGCGCGGGTGCATGGAGCGGCGGCTGCTGATCAACTGCACCCACGGCACCGTCATCCGTTTGCTGCCCGCGATGACGCTTACCGAAGCGCAGGTCCACGAGGGCTGCGACATCCTCGCCGAAGTGCTCAAGAGTCAGGCGGGTTAAACGATGCGACACTTTCTTGCGATGGCGGATTTGGCTCCGGCGGAAATCGAGCGCGTGTTCTCGATCGCCGAAGACCTGAAGGCCAAGTTCCAGGAGGGGCTGCGCGAGCCGCTCTTGCCGGGCCGCGTCATGGCCATGCTCTTCGAGAAGAAATCGCTGCGCACGCGCGTCAGCTTCGAGGTGGCGATGGCCCACCTGGGC
>CAZFKF010000981.1:0-2879 GCA_964518805.1 uncultured Planctomycetaceae bacterium
ATACGCTGGGAGCGGCGGTGGGGGCCCTCTTCGCCAGCTATGTGCTGATTTCACTGTGGGGGCTCGATTCCGCCACGTACTGGGCGGCAGCCATCAACTTCGCCCTGGCGGCGGTCATCTACGCCGTGGCCAGCCGGGTTGAGGAACCGGCCGGCGGGCGAGTTGACGCGGCAGGCCCATCGGCGGCCGGCACGCGCGTCGCCGTCCAGGACGCGGCCCACTCGCTCGGGCGCCTGGCCTATCTGTGCGTGTTCGTGACGGGGTTCCTGGCCATCGGATATGAGATTCTCTGGTTTCGCATGCTCGGCGTCTTTCTCAAGGACTCGCCGTACGCCTTCTCGACGATCCTCGCCGTGTATCTCTTCGGCATCGCCTTGGGCAGCTTCGGCATGGTCTGGTACCAGCAGCGGCGGGTGAACGCTCAAGGCCGGGCCACGTTCTTCCTGCTCCAAGTGCTGATCGGCGTCTATCTCGCCGTGACCTTCGCGGCGCTGTGCGATCTCGGCAAGCACAGCACGCTGGTCTGCGAAGGGCTCCGCGAGTCGTTCTGGCGCACGCTGCATCCGCCCTTCTGGGACACGAACTACGAAGCCTTCTGGCCCTGGTTGGGCGCGATGACCGACGTGTTCGTCTACCCAGCCATTTTCGTCTTCGTTCCCACGCTCTTCATGGGCGCGTCGTTTCCGCTGATCACCACTCTGGCCCTCAGGCGGCCCGACCGCGAGGCGAGTGCGGTGGGCACCGTGTATTTCTTCAACATCCTGGGCAATGTGGCGGGCGGCATCGTCACGGGGTACGGACTGCTGGAATGGCTGGGAACGGAACGCACGGCTCTGCTCTTCTCGCTGGCCGGGTTTGTGATGCTGGTGTTCGTCGACCGCCTGTTCGGCCGCGCCTTGGCGCTTTCGTATCGGGTCGCCGCGGTGGTCGTGCTGAGCGCGGCGGCCGTGTGGGCGTTTCCGGGGGCCGGCGACTTCTACCGCATGGTCCATCCCGGACCGCCCGAGGGCATGCAGCGGTACTTCGCCGAAGGTATGGACGCGGTGATCGTCACCGACCACGGCAGCGGCACGACGCACAACTACATCAACGGCCTGAACCACGGCCACCGGCCCGGCTACTGGTACCTGCGCGAGGCGGTCGAGGCGTTCGCCTACGCGCCGCGGTGCCGGAACGTGTTGGTGATCGGTTTCGGTGCCGGCACGTTCGTCGAAACGACTCTCCTGCTCGACGAAGTCGAGCGGCTCACCCTGGTCGAGATCAGCCCCACGCTGCTCGCCAACCTTCGCAAGATCGACCTCTTCCATGGCATTCTTTCCGATCCGCGGATTCGCCTTACCATTGAAGACGGTCGCCGGTATCTGCTTCAGACGGACGAGACGTACGACATGATCCTCGTCGATCCGCTGCGCACGACCACCTCGTACAGCAACAATCTCTATTCCCAGGAGTTCTTCGACCTGGTGCACCGCCACCTGAAGCCCGACGGATTCTTCCTGGCCTGGATGGACGACGATCGCGTCTTTCCCAAGACGCTTGCCTTGGCCTTCGAGCACGTGCGCATGTATGAGTTGAGTCCTCGCCCCTATTTCATGGGCTTTTGTCTGGCCTCGCGCTCGCCGTTTGCCAGAAATGACGCCCGCCAGCAGGAACTGCTCGGGAAGATCCCGGAGGACATGCACCCTCGGATCATGGCCTACGGCAGCTTCCTGGGCGACGAACACTACATCCGCGACGTGGCCGCGAGGTACCCGGTCAATCACGACTGGAAACCGGTGCTCGAATACTATTTTTGGCGCAACCTGCAGCGCAAGGCATGGGATCCCAAGTGACCGCCGCTCTCTTCGCCCTCGCATTCCCTCGTCGGTTATGCTTCAGCATAACCGAACCATTGCCGAGAGAAGGACCACTCGCATGCCATGGGACATTCTGATTCGCAACGCCCGCATCCTCGACGGATCGGGCCGGGCCGCTTCGGCGGGCGAAATCGGCGTTCGCGGGGAGAAGATCGGTTTCGTCGGGGCGTCGTGCACCGGCGCGGCCTCGCTTACGATCGACGTCGGCGGGATGGCCGTGTGTCCCGGTTTCATCGACATGCACACCCACAGCGATCTGATGCTGCTGGCCGAGCCTTCGGCCAGCGCGAAGCTGATGCAGGGGGTGACGACCGAAGTGATCGGGCAGGACGGCCTATCCTACGCCCCGGTGACGGACCAGTCCCTCGCCCAGTCGCGGGCCGATTTCAAGGGCATCAACGGCGATCCGCCCGGCCTGACGTGGAATTGGCGCAGCGTGGGCGAGTTCCTCGACCGCTTCGATCGCCGGACCGCGGTGAACGTGGCAATGCTCGCCCCGCACGGCAACCTCCGTTCGGCGGTCGCGGGGATGGACGATCGGCCGGTCTCGCTTTCTGAGCTGGCGTGCATGGAACGGCTCCTTGAGCGATCGCTCGACGACGGGGCCTTTGGTCTCTCGACGGGCCTGACCTACGCGCCGTGCAGCTACGGCGATGCAAAGGAACTGACCGCCCTGTGCCGCATCGCCGGCCGCCGCGGCGGATTCTTCGCCCCGCACCTGCGGAGCTACGGCGCCGACATGGAGGCCGCCGTCGATGAGGCCATTGGCGTGTGTGCCGAAGCCAACTGCCCGCTCCATCTGACCCATTTTCAAGCCCCGTTTTCGACCGGCCGAGGCAAGGCGGGCTATTATCTCGATCGTATCCGTCGGGCCCGGGATGAGGGCGTGGAAATCACCCTGGACGCCTACCCGTATCTCGCGGGTTCGACGTTCCTGGCCGGGTTGCTCCCCGGTTGGGTTCACGCCGGCGGTCGGGCGTGCCTGCTTGAACGCCTGGCTGACCCGCAGACCCGGGCCAGGAT
>CAZFKF010000982.1:0-2877 GCA_964518805.1 uncultured Planctomycetaceae bacterium
GGATCGCCGCCAAGTCCACCGAGGCCGATTCGCACTGCCAGTACGGCCCCAGCTTTCTCGTGTACGAGCGCTCGACGGGTCGGTTCTTGGAGTTCTTCTGCGGCAACAAGTCGAGCCGCATCGAGGCCAAGAAGCTCTTTCCCTTCCTGCCGCTCACGCAAGCGGACATCAACGCCAAGGCGGCGGCCAGCAATCCGGTCGGCGACTTAAAGCCCCACGGGCCGATCCCCGTCACCTTGAAGGTCAAGGTGGCCGAGAACCGAAAGGGCACCTGGCACGTCCCCGTGGTCGTGATGTGCTCCACGCCATTCACTCGGCTCCCCTCCGACGATGTGATCGTGCGTGAAATCAGCAAGTTCCTCACGATCAAGGACAACGGCGTCGAGAAGGTCCGGGACAGCAAGCCGGCTCGCGCCCGGTGACCTCTTCTTCGGGCCGAGGGCGGCGCAGACGGCCGCCCTCGGCTTCCTTTTCTCTTCCGCCTGGCCTCGACCTGACCGTGGGAAGCTGGAACAGGTGTGCCACGGCCTCAATCGGCCTTGCCGGTGAAGGGGATTCCAGCAGGCGGAGTTTATCGAATCATGCTACCCGACGCTGTGCTCATTCAGGTGCCATCCATCGACTTCCACACCTTCATCGGCCTTAGCCATAAGGTGCTCGGCCGGTCGCCGGCTGCGTCCTCGGACGCCTGCCGCCGGGAGTTGTCGGATGCCGAGCGGTTCCTAAGCTGCTTGGCCGCGATGCGCGACGAGCGGGCACCGGTTGGGCTGTCCCCTCACCTGCTGAAGCACGTCTCGTTCAGCGCCTTCATTGGGGCGGACGAGCGGGACATGCTGGAAATCCTGCAATTGGCGGGGATGCCGTTTGTAGTGGTGGAGACGATTGTGCGGGGCGTGCAGGCGGCGGTCCTCACCGGCACCCTCTCCCAATGGCGGGATGCGGTCGTTTCGGGATGCAGCAAAACCGCCCCTACGCCCGTGCGGCACTGCTTCAACAAGCTCTATGGCCTTTTCACGGCTGCCGGCCTCAACGTCTGGGGCGACTTCACGCCCCGCAGCCAGACAGACCAGACCTTCCTGCTCTTGGAAGACAAAAGGGGCCGGTAGCACTCCAGATTCGCGCTGAGCTTACGTCATATCGTGTAGACGAGTATCGCATCTTTCGGGCTTTCTCCTACTATGCGGCCATGCTTTGAGCAAGACAACTTGAGCCTGTACTGCGGCGATCTCCGCGAGGTGCTGCCGACCTTGCCCGAGGCGTCGGTGGACTTCGTGGTGACGGACCCGCCCTACGGGATCGGCTTCATGGAGAAGGACTGGGACCATGAAGTTCCCGGACCCGAGTATTGGCGAACCATTGCGCGAGTGTCCAAGCCGGGTGCTTTGCTACTGGCGTTCGGTGGCACGCGGACCTACCACAGGTTGACGTGCGCAATCGAGGATGCCGGATGGGAGATACGGGACTCGCTCATGTGGCTCTATGGGCAGGGGATGCCCAAGTGCGGCGACATCGGCAAGCTCATCGACAAAGCGAAAGGCGCAGAGCGCCAAGTCGTTGGCGACAAGCTGGACCGCCCCGGCTACCACCTGCATGAGGGCAAGGGTAACGGGTGCTACGGCGGCGGCAACGGACTCCACGCCCCTGGCACAGACGCCCGGCTGCGGGCCGCGCAGATAACGGCACCGGCGACGCCCGACGCCGCGAAGTGGACCGGCTGGGCGATGGCCCTCAAGCCGGCATGGGAGCCCATCGTCCTGGCGATGAAGCCGCTGGACGGCACGATTGCCCACAACGCCCTCGCCTGGGGCGTGGCTGGCATGAACATCGACGCCTGCCGGATCGGCACCGAAAGCACGGTGCGTACGCGCGGCGACAGCCTTACGGATGCCGGCTGGGCCAGCACGAATCGCTCGCCCGTGGGCGGATCGGAGTGCGGACGATGGCCGGCAAACTTGCTGCTCGACGACGAGGCGGCCGTCCGACTCGATGCACAGACTGGTACGCTCGCCAGCGGCTCCAACTGCGTCCGCACCAAGTCGGGCGACGGCTATCACGGCGGTATCGGCAGGGCGGGTGACGTGCAGGTGAGCTACGGGGATTCGGGTGGAGCGAGCCGGTTCTTCTATTGCGCCAAGGCGACGCGCAAAGAGCGCGGCCTGCGCAACGACCATCCGACCGTGAAGCCGCTGGCGCTCATGGAATACCTGCTGACGTTGCTCTCCACGCCAAACGGAGGCGTGATTCTCGATCCGTTCGCCGGCAGCGGCACCACGCTCCTGGCCGCCAAGCGACTCGGCCGCCCGTGTATCGGCGTCGAGTTGACCGAGCACAACTGCGAGATCGCCCGAGGGAGACTGCATGTCGCTTGAAACCGTAAAGATCGAAGCCCAGACATCCAGCGGCACGCGGATTCGTGTACCGGTCCTGCTGGAACGGAAAGACGGCCGCACCTACTTCTGGGACGGCAAGGTCGGCACGAAGACCCGCTACGGGCTGATGTCCGAGGTCAAGGCCATGCGTGGCGCGCGATTCCACGGCTACGACGACGAGGGCGAGTACGCCCGCGTGAAAGTATGGTCAGTGGACGACTGCCAGCGGAACCGCTTCCAGATCGGTTATCTATGCGGCGAGGATGTTTACGCCTGGTTCGACCGGCCGCTGGTGCGTCACGAGTACCGGGCGCTCGTGCGCGGCGGAGTGCCACAGAAGCTCATGCCGCACCAGGCGGACATGGCCGACGCGGGGTTGACCTACCACTACCCGATATTCGGTGCCGAAATGGGCACCGGCAAGACGCTCGCCGCCCAGATGGTGATTGAGAACTCGCGCGTCGATCTGGGGTGGTGGTCGGGGCCGAAGACCAGCATCCCGAACATC
>CAZFKF010000983.1:0-2877 GCA_964518805.1 uncultured Planctomycetaceae bacterium
GACACCGGTTGCCGTCGGCGGCTCTTGCCGTGGAAGAGCGCCCCCGCGGGCACGTTCGTGGCGAGCATTTCTTCCAGGCAGAGTGCCTGGGCACAAAGCTGCACGAGGTAGGACATCTCCGATTTGCGTCGGCCGCGCTTGTACTCGACAGGATACGGCCGCCAAGTGCCGGCGAGTCCCGGTAGAACAACCCCCTTAGCCAAGCCGGCAATCCCATTCTCGCCTTGGATCGCATCCGTCCGAGAACCCGATTCCCGCCCGACGTCGGTAGCGGTTGGAGCATCGGGCCTCTCGGGATGGAACTCCACGACATCGGCCACGCCGAAGAGTCCGAGTATGCGGGAGCAGAGTCGCAGGCCCCGCGCGATTCGGACGCCGTCGATGGTCTCGGAGGGCGCCTCATGGACCCGCTGGTGCAGCGTGCGCCCTTCGGCCGTCTGGGCGTTCTCGGCCCACGCCCCTTCGACGTGGATCAGCGCACATCGCCGCGGACAGAATTCGAGGTGCTGCAGAGCCGAAATCGGCAGGAGGTCGTCTTCGACATACAAGGTTTAGGCCTCCCATGGCGAATATGTCCACTCACCCCATTCCCCCTCCCGCCCAACGAGAGAGGGAATGGGCGCAATGCTCAGAGGGAAGGGAATACCGAAGGGGGCACCGTGGATCACAGCTTCGCCATGTCCAACGGCAATCGGAGCAACTCGACGCCGGCGGGCACGCACTCCTCGTTAACTTTCACCTCGTAGTGGCAAAAGGAACGAGGCGAAGTAATGGGGTTGCCTTTCTCGTCCACATCCTTCTTCTTGACGGAAACGACGTTCTCGAATAACACCTGTGCCGGGGCACAGCCGAGCATGGCTTGCGATTTTCGTTGTTCGGCGTTGGTGTCCGTGCCAACGTGCTTGAAGACGTAGATGGGAGCCCGTACGGTCATCACGCCCTTGCTGGCCGAGCGATCGTGTTCGTACATGCCAAGGACCGCCTCAAAGAGCAGATTGAGATCATCACGACTGAAACCCGTCTGCTGGGCAAGGTGCGCGCTAATGAAGCCTTTGCCGAGGAAGAGACCATAGGGAATAAGCGACTTGCGGCCCATGGTCCGCAGCCTGTCTTCGGGCTGTTCGGCTTCCCAAGCCACGTAATCTGCACTGCTTTTTGCGCCGCGGACCTCCTCGGCGACCGCCATGCGCGTGATCGACGCGTCGAGTGAGAGGATCGGATCGAACGAGCGGGAGAAGGCAATCTGCACGGGCCCGCGGACCTGGCCCGCGTTGGGACCGGTCGACATGACGGCGCCGAACGCTCGCACATCGAAGAAGTTGTCGCACATCCATTGGCGTGCAGCGTAGACCTTGTCTTTGGACGCCCCTTTCTTCGGGTCCGGCAGGCTGCCGTTGGCTTCCTCGTGGGCCTTGGCAATCGGCCGGTTCAAATTGCAGGCATGTTCCACGAAGATCGCGTTGGGCATCTGGTTGCCGCGCGCCAGTTGCACGTAGTTGCGAATCCGGCGTTTGATGGCCACGTCGGAGACCAGTCCGTGCATATCCTCCGGGTCAATCCGCGGAGCATTGCCTGCGTCGGGATCGCCGTTAGGGTTGCCGTTCTCGCAGTCGAAGAGGAAGAGGAACTCGTAGCGGTTGGTGATGACGTTCGACATATCTGGATCCTTTTCTAGTCTTGCTTGTAGTGTTCTTGCCGTGGTCACAGGGAATTTGTCCGGTTGCCGTTACGCAACGGCGGCGTCTTCTTGATTGTCGCCGCCGTCGTCCTTTGCCTGATAGCGCTGTGCGATTTGGTGGTAGTATCCCATGGCAAACAAAGTCTGCCCTTCGAGCGTCAGGACGCGAGGCGGTGACTGACGAAGTCCTTGCCACACTTCAGCGAGCCGGCTTTCGAACCAGTGGCGAAGCCCCGGAAAGTCAGACTCGATCTTGGGTAAATGCGCAATTTGAGCGGTTCGCACCAGTCGGCCGAGGACCAGTGCGGGAGTGACGCTTGCTGCGGCGAAGTAGCGCTGGACAATACCGACGCCCACGTTCGGCATGGCCTGCCTCTGAATCGCTGCGAGGATCGCCATGATCCGGCCCGAGAGATAAGCAGGGTGAGTCTCATATTCGTTCAACTGCGGAGTCATGGAAGGAATTCCTTTCTCTCGATTGCAGAAGGCTTTGAGCAAACCGAACCGTGCATGGCGCGGCGGTTCGTCCTGGATCAGGTCGATACGAACGCGTTGCAGTGTTTGGACTATGACGTGATGGGGAATTGGCCTTCGATTCACGGCGGAACGCCAGAGGGCCGTTACGAGGGGCGCAGCAGCGTCCTTTAGGTCGCGCAAGGGGGCAGCTAGAATCGACGCAAACTTATGCGTGCGAATGACGTCGAAACCGTTGCGATGGACAATTGCCAGATCGGCGAACCACGCATCAACGGCCCTGACGAGGTCTTCGAAGCGTCCCTCCATCACGTCGCGGACGACGACACGTCCGCTGTTTGCCGAGAGTGTCATGGCGTAGTAACGAAACTCGCGCAGGCGAGCAACTTGCGGGTCGTTGCCCGACTCGATAGCCTTGAGGAGCCTTGCCGCGCAGCATTCAGCCTGAGGTCGGTCGCGTTTTTCGGCCAAGCGGCTCTCCTCGGATTCAGCTTCTTGTGAGGAATCGTCGGGCACAGGCAACCCGAAGCCCTCAAACAGTTCCCGGAGGGGATCGTCATCGTGTGCCACGGGTCCGCTGTACCAGTAAACCACCTTGGCGCCTGCCAGGCGGTGGCTGCGGTAGCGGATCAGGTGGTTCAGGGCGATGACGTAGGTCTTCACCATGGTCTCGCTCATGGCGGCATTGGCGCTCCTCCTGGCCTTCCTGTCCACCGTCTACGGCT
>CAZFKF010000984.1:0-2877 GCA_964518805.1 uncultured Planctomycetaceae bacterium
GAAGTCCTATGAGGATACCCCATTGCGCAAATTCCGTGCCGAACAGGATTGGGCTCGTCCAGCAGTGCTGGCTGTGGGTACGATCGCGGCCAGTCCCAGCCGGAGTTCCGTGGACGCCTTACTTATTTCACGCCAATTCCGTATGGCGTACCCGGAGTTCCTCGTCTTCGCTATCGTCGGCCGCATTGCGCGAGGCATCGAGGGCCGCCCAAATCGAGGGTCAACCCGGCGATCCGCTCCTGGCGGGGCCGCGGGTGCCCAGCGACCCGGTGAGCACGTTCGCTCCCATCAGTGGCGCTGCCACGGTCGACGCGTACAACGTAAGCGCCCGATTTGGGCAGAACCACGAGCGTGGGGCGGCCTGGGTGGAGGCGAGAGAGGCGGGCAGCCTGATCAGTGGCTCGCTCTTGGCTGGTTGGCGCGGGCCTCGATGCGCGGTCGGGCGCGGCGAAGTCGCTTCGCATCGGAGAGCATTTCCTTCGCCGCGATGCCGCTCCCGTGTCGGATCGCCCTGGCGAATCCGAGGTGGGCCACCGATCGCCGGGTTGCGGCAAGCCCGCGGCTGGGGTACGATCTTCGAGGAACCTCACGCGGCTGCTGAGACTTTCGAAGAATCTCGCGAGGAGGCGAATGATGTTGACGAGAACAAGCCTTGTCGTTGCGGTTTTGATGTCAGCAACGGTTGCACTGTCCGCGGCTCGCGGCGGCGAAGAGATCTGGCCGCGCGGCCTGCAACGGGTCTGCGAGAAGGCGGCCCAGCCGTGGAATTTGGTGCAAGACGCGCGGCCGGCAGCCGACATCGTTCTGGCGGGAACGTGCCGCGACGACGAACTGGTACGAAATGCCGCAGAATGGATCACGGCGTTCGTTCGCCGCTCGACCGGGGCCTCGATCGCCATCGGCGGCGAGCCGCTCTCGTCGTCCGGCAAACGACACCTGCTGGCGGTCGTGGGCGAGCATCCATTGCTATCCCGTCTCGCCGCCGCGAAGAAGATCGACCTTGACCCGAGGGTCGGCGGCCAGGGCTTCGTGATCCAACAGGCAACCGATCCGCAGCAGGGCGACCTGCTTATATGCTGGTCGCCAACGCCCCTTGGCTGCCGTTACGGGCTGATCGAGATCCTCCGTTCGCTCGACGCCCGGCCGGGCTTCGCAGGCACGGCCCTCGGACGCGTGGTCGGGCGACCGCAGTTCCCCATGCGGATCTGCTACGTCAACTTCGCCGAGCACTTGCAGAACGCCTTCAATCCGAACGTGTTGTTCGACGTGCCGGCCAACCGCTGGAGCCGCGGGGAGTGGGAACGCTTCATCGACATGGTCTCGGCGTTCCGCTACAACCTCTTCGAGTTCTGGCTCGTGCCCACGCTCTTCTCGCCCGATGCGCTCAAGGGCGGCAAGATCCATCGCGATTTCGCCGACACGATGAACCACGTGATCGCCTACGCCAAACGCCGCGGCGTGGCCGTGCACCCGATCCAGGCTGTGAACACCGTGGGAGCTAAGTGGGAATTCCGCTGCCCGCACGTGCCCAAGGAACGTGCCGAAATTGTGGCCCTCTGGGACCACTGGTCGCGGGCCTTGAAGGGCAACGAATACATCGGGTTCTTTCCCGGCGACCCTGGCGGCTGCACCAAGAACGGTTGTACGCCCGAGACGTATCTCGACCTGTGCCTGGAATTAAGCAAGGTGGTTCGCAGGAACAACCCTGGCGTGAAGATCGAAGTCGGCACGTGGGGCGAGCCGTTTGGCGGGTGGGGCGTTCCCCTTTGGACGGGCAAGCCCGACCGCGCGTCGACTTCGATGCAACAACTCATGGCCCGACTGCCGCAGTTTCCGCCGGGGGCGTTCACGAGCATCAATCTGGGGTTCAGTCCCGACTGCCATCCCAACACCCACGGAGGCGACGGCCGGCCCTACGCCCGGCAGGCGAGCCAGCTTTGCCCCGTGCTCACCTGGGACTACAGCGTCAGCGAAGGCGAAGGAACGGTCTCGCCGCGGTGCCGCGTGCGGCGGATGATCGAGCGCCGCCGCGAGGAACTAGCCCTGGGTTGTTACTCGGGCGGCATCTGCTACACGATGGCCCCGAGACTCCAATGCCTGAGCATCTTCTGCAGTGCCGAGGCGTGGTGGGACCCCTCGCGCGAGCCCGCAGCGGTGCTCGGCGATTTCGGACGACTGGTATTCGGCGACCAACTGGCCGCGATCGGCCCGTTGTTGGAGGAATTCGAAATCGTGCCCGACTGGGGCTATTACGCGCCGTTTCCCTATTCGCCGCAGCGACTCGAAAAGAGCATGGCGAGGCTTCTGCCGCTTCTGGAAAAACTGCCTCCGGACGCCGAAAGCCGGCTTCCGTTGGCGCCACGCCTGGCCGACTACCGCAAGAGCCTCGTGTTCTTTGCGGATCTGTTCCAGAAACTGGCCGACGTGGCGATGGCCGTGGAGGAGACGTCGGCGGTGGCCCGGGCGTCGGGCAAGCTCGCTGCGGGACAGCCGGGGCCGGTGGCGATCGATCGTATTGACGAGCTTCTCGCTGATCCTGCGGACTTTCCGCAGAAAGCCAAGCTGAGCGAATTGGCCGCCCGTTTGCGGCACCTTAACGTCCCCTCGCTCACGAAGAGCTACTGGGATACCGTTTACGGCATCTACAGCGTGATTCCACACCCGGTCGATCCGCGCGCCCAAGGGGCGACCAGCACGTTGTTCGCCCGCTTCAACTGTCAATTTGCCGTACCTTCACCGCCCACGGCGCTGGAGAAGCCACTGCGCGCGACCGGCAAACCGTTCGTCGTCATCCCGCTGGGGCGTCCGACGTCGGGCTGGCGGCTGAGCGGCTGGACCGTGCTCGACCTCCAGCCGATCACCGGAAACCCGGGCGCG
>CAZFKF010000985.1:0-2876 GCA_964518805.1 uncultured Planctomycetaceae bacterium
TGGCCTCGCTGCGGGCCAGCTCCATGATGTCCTCCATGTTGTCCTGCACGCTCTGGATGAAGCATGCGGAGGCTTGGGGGTATTCGTACGGGTTCTCGGGCTGGCGGGCCGCGGCGATGGTCTGGTCCCAGTACCAGTTGCACATCGCCCCTTGGACGCCGTACTGGTGGTACAGCCCCACGTTGAACCACACCGGCGAGTTGAACGACACGCACTGGTGCAGGCACAGCCAGGCCAGCTCGCGATAGAACCGCTCGCCGTCCTCGGGCGTGGCGAAGTAGCCGTCGGCAGTGCCCCAATCGGCGATCGTGCGGACCACGCGGTGGATCAGTTGGCGGACGCTCGTCTCACGCTCCGACGTGCCCAGTTCGCCGTAGAAGTACTTGCTGACCACGACGTTTGCCGCCAACTGGCTCCAGGAGGCCGGAATCTCGCAGTCGCGCTGCTCAAAGACAGCTTCGCCGCCCTCGCCCTTGATGGCCGCCGTGCGAAGGTCCCACGACACGGTGTCAAAAGGTGTCGCGGCGTCGCCGGGGCAGAATGCAGAATCGATCCTCAGACCGTGAAACGTATTTCCGTTGGTGGACTTGCGGGAATGCGAGTCCGACTTCTTGGCAGCAGTTGTGGGAGTCCGGGATTCGAGAAGCTCTTTTTCCATGGTTGCGCTCCTTGCAAAGGGGAAGAGGGGCATCCATTCCAAGTATAATGTACGTCAGTACATCACCGAAAGCCTTCATCGCGCAATCCACCCCTGGGAGATGGAGCACCACAACGAGACTTCCGAGTCAGACGATCCCTCAGATCGAGGGGTGGTGACTAAGTTAGTCGCCACCTATATATTGTAGTCGACGCCCCATGATCCACAATATACAGGTGAAAGGGATCAAGTTTAACGCCAAAATTCGGTCCGTCAATACGCGGTTAAGAAACTGTATTGAACTGGTTATCAGATACCAGTTTGCGGCGAAGCGATTTTGCTGTCAGTGCTAGCATGCAGACAGCCGAGAAGAGCCCTAATCCTTTGGGCCGCTTTGAGTTCGACGTTTCCAATCGCTCCAGCGCTTCGCGATGCGCAGGAAACCAGATGCGAGGAGTTTTTTCCTGGACGGACACTGCCTTCCGGCGCGTCCTCGGAAAGTCGGGCAGTCTCGGCAGACTGCCCAAGCCGAATGGCCGACTTGCGCGGTTCAGTCCCACCACCAACTGGTGCTGGGGGCGACAGCGAGCTTCTGATGCACCTGAACAAGTTCGGTGCTGGTCTGCGCCTTGTCGATCATGGCCCAAGGGTTCACCTGAACGCCGCCCGCAGCCACCATGGTCTTCCGGCCCTTTCTGGCCAGACTGGCGCCGGGACCGACCTGCTTCGGGGCGTCGAGTTGGAGGGTCGGTACGCCTGCCACGTTTCCGGTAAGAAGCGGGAATTCTTGACCGGCATCGACCGCCGAGCGCCGCTTGGCGATCAGCGACGACACAACCGCCAGGTCCATGCAGTTCTGCAACTGGGCGAAGACCGGATCGGCCTGGGCGAGGTCCTGGTAGCGGTCGGTCATCAAGCGGGCCCAGCGCTGCGTCACGGCATCGCTGCGGCCGCTGGCGCGCGCCACTCCGCTGGCGTCGAAGAAATCGTTCTCGGTCATGCAACGCACGGCCGCTCCGCGGATCTCCCAGGCCAGCGATCCTTCGTCGCGAAGCAGGGGTTGGTAGGCAGGCTCCAGCCACCATCGCGGCGACATATTCGACATGCCCGATCCGCTGACCTTGACCATCTCGGTATAGGCCGGCAGACCCTGAACCGGGGCTGGTTCCAAACCCATCGAGATTCGCTTCATGCGATAGTCGGCGGCCACCATCACGCGGGCGAAGTGGCTGTTGTCGGGAATGCCGTTGATCGTGATCCGCTGTGGACCCAACTTCTCTTCGATCGCCGCCGCGGCGGCCCGCGGATCGGTCCCGGGCTGGATTTGCCGCGTGAAGGCCTCGACGCGGCGGATGCCCTCGGGCGTCGGGTTGATCGAGCAACTCAACGCGCTCGGACTGCGAATCGCGGTGCGCAACGCCACGAGGAGGTCGTCGAGAAGCATCACTGGCCGGCCGCTCTTGGCTCCCAGAAAATACCCGCGAGGATCGAGCTTCCAGCCTTCCGCGGGACCGACGAGGATGATATCGTTCTGCTCCGGACAGAACAGCACGTAGCGGACGCTCTGCAGGCCGGCCAAGAGGCTGACGGCATCGGGCAGCGGTTTGCCGATATTGTTCTTCAGTTCCGCCTCCAAACGCCGCAGCGAGATCTTGCGCAGACCGGCGGTCTGATTCATCTCGCCCGAAATCGGCTGAATGTCGCGAGAAAGCCTCTCCAGCATGCCGCTTGCGTCGTGTTTGGAATTGCTCAGCATCCCAGACAAATCGACCGCCACGCCGCCAACGATATTGGCGACGTAGTTCGTCGTGGTGCTGTTGTCCTGCGCGTTGACCGGACAGTTCCATCCAGCCGCCGTCAGCCCGACAACGACGACCAGCGCGTACTGGCTTGCCAGACGAATGCAACGGGTACCCATCGACATAAAGCATCTCCTCTGGGAGGTTGAGAGGCTCCGCGCAAGCCTTTCCTTCCGCGCGAAAGCGGCTGGGGTCCCGCGACGGCAACCCTGAAAGGCAGCTAATCCTAGTCTCGCACGTCAGACCCCGGACGCACCTACGATCCTCTCTCCAGCCTAATTCGCGCCGGCGAGATTTGCAATAAAAATGCCGAGCCGCCGGACTTGGGCCAAGGCGCGGACGCAACCTACGGCGGCGGGGTGCTGGCGTTGACGGGGAACCGAGAACGTTACCTTGGCTAGTACAGCCACTTTATGCTATAAAGCCCCACCTGAAAGACG
>CAZFKF010000986.1:0-2876 GCA_964518805.1 uncultured Planctomycetaceae bacterium
AGCCAATCATTTTCCGACCGGCGGAGCGAATCCGGCGAAGACCGGCGGGAAGCTGTAGATGAGTGCGGGCTGGGGCGGCTGGTATCCCACCTTTCCGGTTTCTGCCGAATCGAGCGACGTCTGCCGCCGTTTCGTGCGCTGACGGGGGCCTTTCGGTGTTGAGGAGGGGATCGCGGTTCCTTCCCCGCTTTCTCTGCCCAGCGCGGATGGACGCCGGCAGGCGTTGTGGATTGTCATGCGCAGTCGCGATCGCTCTCTGAAACGCGCGCGAGACGGATACCGGATTCCGTCTCGCAACGCGATTCGTGGTGCGGTCGCGGCTGTGTTCCTGGCGGTCGTGGCAGCCGCCTTGGGCGGCTGGCGTTTCTTGTCAAGCCAGCGCGGGAATCCCGGCGCAGTCCGGCCAATTGCCGGGTCGATCGCCGCCACCTTTCCGGAGCAACTCGAGGCAGTCGAGCTCGCCGATCGATTACTCGCCGATTTTCCCGACGATCCCGAGGCGCTATTCCTCCGTGGATTGCTCCTGCGAAGGTGGGAGCAAAACGACGAGGCGGTTCGCTGTTGGGAGGCTTGCCTGAAGGCTTCTCCCCGATTCGCCGCGGCCTATGCCTGCCTTGGCCAGCGCGCACTGGACCTGGGCGAGTATGAGCGGGCGATCGCCCCACTGGCCGCGGCAATTCAGATCGACTCGAAGTTGCCGCACGCGGGGCTCTGCCTGGGGCAGGCACTGCGTGGCCTGGGGCGCGAGAGCGAGGCAGCCGCAGTTCTCATCGACCATGTCAAGAAGTGGCCCGATTCCGCAGAAGCGTTTGTCGAACTCGGCGAAGCCCATCTGTGTCTGAAGCAATACACGCAGGCCGAATCGTGCTTGAACAAGGCGATTCAACTCCGGCCGGTGTCTCCCCGCGCCTATTTCGGCCTGATGACGATTGCGAACCGGCTGGGGGATACGTCCAAGGCGAACGAATATCGAGCCAAGTACGCTGAGACGAAGAAGACGGCGTACGGCGACCTGCGGGCGGCGAGGGTGGGCGACGTCGGTCGAGGCGACCTTTCGCGAGACCTTGCCGAATCGTACACCGAGGCCGGGAGGTTCTACGCCAGCCGGAGGCGGATGTCCGACGCCGAGCAGTTTTGGCAGAAGGCGGGCGAGGCCGATCCCAAGCACGCGACGAGCCGCCAATTGCTGGCCCAACTCTACACCCAACGCGGAGACGGCGTTCGAGCCGTGAGGGTCCTCCAGAGTCTCAACGAGGCAGAGCCCGACAACCCTCAGCACTGGCTCAGCACGGGCACGGCGAATGCCTCGCTGGGGCGATTCGACGAGGCCGAGTCCGCATTCCGCCGCGCGATTTCGCTGGCGTCACAGCGGGCGGCCGGGCATGCAGCCCTGGCGAGGCTGTACTTGCAGACCGGCCGGAACCTATCGGATGCCGTGAGATCCGCCCGCACGGCGACTGAGCTCGAGCCCTCTGCGGAGCACTTCTTCTTGCTCAGCCAAACCTGCGCACGGAGTGGTGATCGGCCCGGGGCACTGGCTGCCGTCCAATCCTCCATCAAACTCGACCCGGCAAACCCAGCCTACCAGCGTGCCTACCAGCAACTCCGGCAGAACTGAAATGTCTAGGAACTTGTTCGGCTGGCTCGGCGTCGCAACGATCGTCGCTGTATTGGGGGCGACGGCGACTATGCTCTTCCGCAGGACGCCGCAGGCGCCCGACGGGCCGATCCAACTCCGCGATGTGACCGCCAGCACGAACGTCACGTTCTGTCACACCGACGGCGGCAGCGGCAAGAAGTACATTGTGGAGACCGTCGCCTCGGGGTTGGCGACCTTCGATTACGACGGCGATGGCCTGATCGACATCTATTTCCTCAACGGGCGCCCGCTTCCCGGAAGCGAAACGAGCCGGCAACCGACGAACCACCTGTACCGGAATCTGGGAGGCTTCCGCTTTGTCGACGTGACGGACCAGGCGGGTGTCGGTGAGGCGGGGTACGGCCTGGGGGTGGCCGTCGGCGACTACGACGGCGATGGTGCTCCGGATATCTACGTCTCCAATTTCGGCCCCAAGGTCCTGTATCGCAACAACGGAGACGGGACCTTCGCGGATGCAACCAAGACAGCCGGGGTGGCCGACGGATCGAAGGTCGGGGCCGGGGCCTGTTTCCTCGACATGGACGGGGACGGCGCCCTCGATCTGTACGTGGCCAACTATGTCAACTTCTCGTGCGAAACCAACGTCACGACCACGGCCGGCGGCCTGCCGATCTATCCGTCCCCCATCGTGTACGGTCCCATGCAGCACGTCCTTTATCGAAACAACGCGAACGGCACTTTCACGGATGTCAGCGTGGAATCGGGCATTGCCAAATATCCGGGCACCGGGATGGGGACCATCTGCTCCGATTACAACAACGATGGGCGCACGGACATCCTCGTGCTCAACGATGTGTTCGGCAACTCCTGTTTCCGCAACGACGGAGACGGACGCTTCGAAGAGGTGTCGCTGTTCAACGGGTTCAAGTACAACGGCGTCGGCAGAGAACTGGGGAGCATGGGCATTGACGCCGCCGACTACGACAACGACGGACGGACCGACTTCTACCAGACGACCTACGATGGCGAGTCTCCCGTGCTCTTCAGGAATATCGGAGACGGCGACTTCGAAGACGCGACTGCGGCGTCTGGAGCCGGCCAGGGCCTGCTGACCAACGTCAAATGGGGATGTTGTTTCGCCGACTTCGACAACGACGGCGACCTGGACCTTATCGTGGGCGTGGGGCATCTTCAAGACAACCTGGAAGGCCGCCTGGGAGACTTCTCGTACGAAGCATGCCCTGTTCTGTTGAGGAATACTGGCGATGGCCGCTTC
>CAZFKF010000987.1:0-2874 GCA_964518805.1 uncultured Planctomycetaceae bacterium
CCACCTTCTTGAAGCAAGTAGCCCAAAGCCAACAACTTCCCGTTTTGGTCGAAGGTTTGGACGACCGGATCACGGAGTTCATGGAAGCCACGGATCGGTGCGAAATCCGCATCACGGGTCCGTTCACAAAGGAACTGAGCCACAACTACTTCCAGATCGAGGTCGTTGTGAACGTGCTGTTCCTCAGCCGCTATCAAGAGCAGAAGAACCAATACGCCATCATCCAAAAGATGGGCGCGTTCCACGAGGCGATGGACGGTGCCATTGCCGTGTACCGGTACGGAAACCAACTCGGCGACGACGACAAGGCACTTGTCGGCTGCCTCTCGCCCGTCCAAGGCCGCAACGACGCCATCCGCGTCATGCACTTCGGGCAGATCACCCCGACCGACCGAATCAAGCAGTCGATGGTAGACGCTCGCTACCGGATGGAGCTTTTCACCAACCAATAACCGGAGATACCGAACATGGCACGCATTGAGTTGAGAGACTGCACCGTGCGGATCAAGGATGGCCTGGGGGCGCACCCCGACATCTATCCTTGCACTGCGCTTGGCAACAAGGCCCTCACCCCGGACAAAACAGCGGTGGGCCAGGGCGACACCACCTGCAAGGTGTCGAGCACGAGCATTCCCACCGCGGTCGGTGGAAAGACGAAGAAGATTCCCGTTGGCGCTCGCTTCACCATCGACGGAGAGGCGGACGCTGATGCGGTCCATGTGGTCACGGCCCGCACGCAAAGCGCGGAGGAAGGGCACTCGGACGAAACGACGGACATCACGTTCAGCCCCGCCCTCGGGGCCGGCACCTATGCCACGGACGCAGCCATCACGCTGCTGCCGCAGCAGCTCGAAGTAAAGATCGGGGATGGAAACATCACCTACACCGAGCACAACGAATACGACTACCTGCTCGACCGCGACAACCTGGACACAGTGAAGGAAGGCAAGGAAGTCCCGATGGACGTGAAGTGGGATAGCGTCTACGAGCACATCACCACGGGCACCAGTGAAAACATCAGCCCGATGGACGCTCTGAAGGGCATCGGGATGGCGTCGGAGTGGATCAGCTACGCGGCTGACCCGTGCGAACCTTACGCGGTCGCCCTCGAAGTCGAGCACGTTCCGCCTTGCGGCACGAGCCAGGGCGAAACGACACTCTTCCCCGACTTCCGCTCGGAAACCCGCGAAGTCAACTTCAAGGAGGCGACGATCTCCGTCACCGGCAAGTGTAACGTGACGGAGCCCATCGTGAGCCGCACGTAAAACGACTCCCCGGCCCTCTTTGGCCGGTTGGGCTGGCCTCTCTACGACCAGTCAAGCGGTGCCGGCAACCGGTGCCGGCACCGCCTCTTTCCCATTCCTTTTAGTGAGGGAACAACATGAAGATCGCCGGCATTGACCCTAAGACTCTCTCGAACGAGGTGATCCTTGTTCTGCCGCGAGGCGAGACGGAGATCGTCTTCCGTGCTAAGGGCCTGCCCGACATGGCAGAGTTCGAGGCCCTGTGCCCCACCCCCAAGCCGCCCGGCAAATTCACTAAAGACGGCTGGATTCCCAACCTCACCGACCCCACCTACCAGCAAGTGCTCGGGGAGTGGGCCAAGAAGAAGCTCGGCTACACCGTCTTCCGCTCACTGGCCCCGTCCGAAATTGAGTGGGATTCCCTCAAAGAAAACGACCCCCGCACCTGGCCCAACTGGGAGCAAGACCTGAAGAACGCCGGTCTGACCCAGGTGGAGTGCAACCGCGTGCTGGCGTTGGTCTTCGAGGCGAACGCCTTGGACGACGCCAAGCTGCAAAAGGCCCGCGAGGTTTTTCTACGTGGTCAGGAGCCGATGCCCGAAGAGTTCTCTTCGCCCCGCACCGAACAGCCGAGTACGCCGTCTGGCGGGCCTGCGAAAGGCTAGGCGTCCGTCCGCCGGGAGTCCGGCCTTCGTGGGACGAGTGCGGTGTTGAAGCCCAGGCTTTGATCGTCGCCTTCGATCAGTTGCGGAGCCACGATGAGGCCGAACGAGACGCGCAACTGGCCGGGGCAAGGATGCCTTTGGCGGCCGGTGGCCCGAAGGGTTCCTGACCATGAAGTTCACCGCGCAGTTCTCGATTCCCCGCATTGACGTAGCTGCCTACCGCAATGCCCTGGACGCCCACATGAAAGGCGTAATCGCCCAGGGCCTTATGGAATGGCTGGAAGCGGTCTTGGCGGAAATCCCGGTGTGGAGCGGCGCATCGCGGGCGACGTTCGTGAAACTCGCCCAGCAGATCAGCTACAGCCTGCCCGTGCAGCCGGCGGCGGTCCAAGCGGTCCACGGGTTGTTCACGAGTCGCATCGACCGCACGGCGGAAGGGGTTTCGCAGAGCGAAGGGAGCGTGACGGCAAACAAGCAAACCGGCGAGTACACGTTCACCTACAGCACGACGCTTCCGTGGCTGATCTGGAACGAGTACCACAACGCCAACGTCGAGCCGGACCCGACGCTCTTCTATCGTGTGCTCGAACCTGGCCCCTATCAGTTTCAGGTCGTCGGGGCCAGAGCGTTCCTGCGGTTCGCGGAGAATGTGGACCTTCTCCCGGTCAAGTCTTACGTGCGTGCGGTGGCAGTGAAGACCTAGCAAGGTGCATCAATGGCCGACGAAATCGTCAACAAACTCGGCTTCAGCGTGGAAGAGGCCCTTCGGGCGCTTCAGCGCTTGGACGATGCGCTGCAAACTTCCGGCACGGCCTTCCAGACGTTCGGCCAGCAGATCAACGCCTGGAACAGCGTGTCGGAATCCGCGCTCAACCGGATGAAGGAGATGGCTTCGGCGGCCTCGCGGATGGCGAGCGCCCTGTCGAAGCTGGGAGCCGGGCCGGCGACGCCAGCGGCCCCAACAC
>CAZFKF010000988.1:0-2870 GCA_964518805.1 uncultured Planctomycetaceae bacterium
ACGGCGGCAAAGACCAGAAAATTGATCTGGTATCCGATCATTAGGCCGTCCTTCAACCCGGTGCCGACGAGCAGGTCGCTGGTGGTTCCGAGCTTCTGGGCATGGATCGCCTTTCCGTAGTCGAGCACGAAGCCGCTGATGAGGATGGCCACGAAGCCGCCGAAGTTGCCCACCATGTTCATGAATCCGGCCACGATGGCCGCGTAGCGGCGTCCGATGTCCTGGCATGTGGCCCAGGAAGACCCCATAGTCAGGTCGGCCGAGAACCCGGCGAAGGAGATCGCCAGGAAGAAGGTCAGCGCGGTCGGCATGAAGGGACACAAGAGAAAGCAGACCATGCACGCCCCGTGGCCGAGGGCGCCGATCGACTTGCGACCAAGGCGGCGGCCAACCTTCCGCACGAGCCAGTCGGTGATGAACCCACCCACCAGGCAACCGATCGCGCCCATCCACAGCGGGCCTCCTTTGTAAATGGCCCCCAGAAGGCTCGTCCGCGAGACGTCATATTGCTCTTCCAGGAACCGTGGCAGATAGGTGATATAGAAATACCACCCGTAGGCTTGGCAGAAGTACATGATGCACAGTGCCCACAGGTTCGCGGACGAGATCAGTTTCAGCCACGGCACGCGGGCGTGGCCGGCCTCGGACTCGGCCGCACTGGACCGGATGAGGGCCAATTCGGCGGCGTTCACCGTGGACTTCTGCTCCGGCCGGTCGCGGAACCAGAAAGCAAACAGGATGCACCAAACCACGCCGAGAATGCCGAAGAGCCAGAACGTGGCGCGCCACTCGATCCAACCGCCTATTGCCTCGCTCGACGGGCTCCCCGGCCAACGGAGCCCTTCGACCAAGAGCGCCCAAATCAGCGGCGTGAGCCCGCCCATCAGTCGCGCGGACATCCACACCGTGCCCTGGGCCAGCCCTCGCTCGTGGAACGGGAACCAGTTGTGCACGGCGCGCGTGATGTTCGGATAGGCGCCGGCTTCCCCCATGCCGAACAAGAATCGCACGATCGCCAGCGTGGTCAGGCCGCCGAGCATGATTCCGCCGACGCGCATCCCAATAGCGCCGGTCAGGGCGGTGAAAAACGACCACCAGAGCACGATGCGGATCAGCACCTTGCGCGGACCGATGACGTCGCCAAGCCAGCCCGTGGGGACCTCGAACAACGAATAGGCCAGCGTGAACAGGGCAAAGACCCATTTCAGGTCGGCCTCGCTCTGAAGCCCGAGGTCGTGGATCAGATTCGACTGCCCCGAGGAAATGCACACGCGGTCGAGATACGTGATCATCGAGAGCGACGCGGCGAACGCCAGAACGCCGTATCGAACGCGGGTGGGTCGGACGGGGGTGGCCGGGTCGCTCGGGGCGTTGGGCATCGATCGCTCCGCTGCTTCGATGGGGGGAACAAGCAGCCCGCCGACGAGCGCGTCCGCGGGGGCAAACCGCCATCGTAGTTCCCGACGCGGCGCGATGCAACGCGCTTGGTCGAAAACGGCGCGGCGGAGGGCGGGGGCAGAGGCTGGAGACCGGAGATCGGAGGTCGGAGATCAGGGGGAGATGATCGAGATCTCAGCACGAGTCTCCCTTCGGCCACCGATCTCCTACCTCTGACCTCCGCTCTCCGGCCCCCGCCCCTACCACTTGCTGCCGTTGCTCGGCTGCAAGGCCCCGCGCACGCCTAGTTTTTCCGGATGCCGGGCGATGCTGTCCGTGAAGACCCGGGCGTCGCGGAGGATCGGCCTGAGTTCGCGCGACAGCGACTCGACCGTGGTGACCGTGCGGTTCAGATTGTCGTACAACTCGCGATCGACGACCAACTGCCCTAGCGTGCCTTTGCCGCTGTTGACGCTCTCGGTGAGGATCAGCATCTGGTCGGCCAGCCGGTCCAACTTCTGGCTCGACTGGCCCAACCGCATGATGACGGCCTGGCCTTGGTCCCCCAAGGCCAGGGTGAACTTGTCGAGATTCTGCAAGTTCCGATCGAAGCCTGCCATGACCTTGCCGGCCTCGTTGACGGTCTGACGGGTCGTGCGGATCAGGTCGGGGAGTTGGTCCGTGGCGTCCTTGAGCTTGGCCTTGGTCTCGGGATTGCCGAAGACCTCGTTCATCGAGCGGACCATCTCTTTGGCCTCGCGCGACGCCTCGTCGGTTTGGGTGACGATGCTGTTGATCCTCTGCTGATTCGTGGTCAGCAATCCGCTGACCTGATTGATGACCTGCCGAAGGTCCTTGGCCGTGTCGGAGACGGAACCGATCGCGCCCGAAAGCCGATCCTGGAGGTTGACGATGGTCTGGATGGGGTCCTCGTAGCCCACCCCCTTGAGCACCGCACCGTTGGCAACGCGTTCCCGCGGAGCGGTGGGCGAACTGGCCTCGATATTGACCGAGGCGTCGCCGCCGATCAGCGATGCGCCGATGCGCGCCACGTCGCTGGTGAACACCGGCTGGGTCGCGTCGATCAAGGCATCGACGCTCACGCGTCCGTCGTCGAGCAACTGAACCTTGGTGACGCGTCCGATCACGACGCCGCTTTTCCGGACGGGCGTATTCTCGAGGACGAGCGGCGCCTTGGTGAATTCCATGTGGACGGCGATCTTCCGCTCGAGGACGGCTGGGCCCTCGCCAAAGATGAGGATCAGGATGGGGGCGATCAGGAGCGTGGCCAGCACCATGAAGCCGACCCGAAACTGCATCGTGCGTTCGTCCATGACGGTGTTCCTTAATCCATCTCGATGGTCTGCTCGCCGCGCATCTCCATCAGCCGTTCGCCCGCCTCGCCTTGCACGAACTGGCGGACACGGCGGTCGGGAGCGGAATCGAGCTTTGCGGGCGGTCCGTCGAAGAGCATCTGCGATTCGTGCGGCCGG
>CAZFKF010000989.1:0-2867 GCA_964518805.1 uncultured Planctomycetaceae bacterium
GCCCACTCGTTCTGCAGGGTGCCGAGGAAGTTGACGATCTGGCCCACGGCGCTGGACATGTGGCGTGGCGGACCCGCCTCCACTTTGCCGGCCACGCCGTTGAACCCCTCGGTCAGCAGGGTCCGCAGCGACCATCCGGCGCAGTAGCCGGACAGCATGTCCAGGTCGTGGATGTGGATGCTGCCGTCACGGTGCGCCTCGCCCACTTCCGGCGGGTAGACGTGGTTCAGCCAGTAATTGGCGACCACCTTGCCCGAGACATTGAGGATCAGCCCGCCCAGGGAGTACCCCTGGTTGGCGTTGGCGTTGACCCGCCAGTCGGACTGTTCCAAGTACTCGTTAACCGACGCGGCCACGTCCACCAGGGTCTTTCGGTCCCGGCGCAGCTTGTGGCGCTGTTCGCGGTACACGATGTAGGCGCGGGCGGTCTTCAGGTGGTTGGCGGAAATCAACGACTGTTCCACCACGTCCTGGATGTTTTCGATGTGCGGAGGGGTCTCGCCGAACTTGTGGCGCAGCACCTTCAGCACCTGGCCGGTCAGAAGACCCGCCTCGTCTCCGTCGAACTCGCCGGTGGCCTCCCCGGCCCGCCTGATGGCGGAACGGATCTTGTCAGCCTCGAACGGGACCGTGGAACCGTCGCGTTTCATCACGCTCCGCAATGGATAGATCCGGCTCTCCTTCTCGCGCGCCGCATTGTTCATGGTTTTGGTACCTCCTTGAGTGGTATCGCGGTTCTAAAACGGCGACAGGCCGAGATCTCAGACATGCCGCGGGGCAACAATGCCTGATACGCCCGCACGTTTCATCCCCGCATCAGTCTGAATCCGTTCTGCCTGCCCAGCGCTTCGATCACCGCTCGATGCACGGCGCGACCGATCAGACAGCCTATACGGCCGTGCCCGCCCGTATAGGTAACCTTCGGACCGCTGTTCCCCGATGCGATAATGACGTTGTCCGTGCCGGTGCCCGTTGCCTGGATGCCTTTCGTGTAACTGCTGGGGACCATCAGGTCCTCGAATGCCGCCGTTTTCGCCTCGGTCACCGTGATTATCGCCCGCGCCATGGCCGCGTGGCTAAGTCGGGCGTTTGTCAGGATGATGATGTTGACCGTACCGGCCGGACCGATGTCGGTCTCCATCGCGGTACCCTCGTCCCGGCCGATCCTGAGGGCATTGGTTTCGGCGCCCGCCGTCACCAGCGCGGATACCGTGAACGGAGACCACTTCCAGGTCACGATCACACCGTTATCCAAATCCGCCGCGGTGCCCATGTGCGCAAGTTCCGCAACGGAGATCCCGAGGCGGCCGGCCGCTGTTTTCCTGGTCCCTTCGAGATAGCGCCTGCCTCCGCAGACACGCCCGTCTTTCACCGCTTCTTCCGCCTTATGCCAGAGATCGGGGTGGGCCGCATGGTTCATGAGGGCCCGAGCGCGGAGAAAACCGTTGTTTGTGCCGAGAACCCGTCGCCGACCGGAAAACCGCACCAACATCGTCTTCTCCCACAGGGTGTCCCGTTCAGCGCGATCCACCAGCACAACTGCGTCAAGCTCCTTCTCCAGGGTAATATCGGCCGAAAACGAAACGGAGGTGTATGGCAGTTGCACACCATCCGCCGACATACGTCTCTCCATACGAACCTCCATTGCATGTATCCGGCGAAATGCGGAGCAACCGAGTGGGTTGCCCCGCAACGGCATGATACGTTACGATAGTGTAAGAAGACCGCTATTTTCCAACGCACCCTTCAGCTCGGAGCGGACCAGCCTGGCCGCGGCCGCCATGTTGCGCAGCGCCTTTTTCGTTTCCGGCCAGCCCCTGGTTTTGAGACCGCAATCAGGGTTGACCCAGAGCCGCTCCGCCGGAATGACGGCGACGGCGGCCCTGATGAGACCGGCGATTTCTTCTACTCCGGGCACACGGGGACTATGGATGTCGTAAACACCGGGGCCTATCTCGTTGGGATACTCGAATTCCCGGAACGTCTCCAGCAGCCCCATCCTGCTCCGGCTGGACTCGATGCTGATAACATCCGCGTCCATGGCGGCTATCCAGCGCACTATCGGTCCGCCCCCTTGTACTCCTTGCCCAGGCAGAGCAGGGTGATCGGGCCGAGCAGTACCGGCTTCGGCCTGAGACCGAGCGCCCGCGCCCGGCGCGCATCATCGGCGATCACGCTGTTACTCCTCCTGATACTCATGTCCGGAGTGAACTCGGGGATCAGGTAGTGGTAATTGGTGTCGAACCACTTGGTCATTTCCATTGCCGGGACATCGGCGTCCGCGTCGCCACGGGCCATGCGAAAATAGCGATCCATATCGGACCCGGTAGCCGCAAAGCGTCGCGGCGTCATGCCGAGCATGGCAATCGTGTCCAGCACATGGTCGTAGAAGGAAAAATCCCCCACTGCTACCAGGGACAACCCTGCTTCTTTCTGAATACGCCAGTGGCGTCCCTTGAGCGCATCCCCTACGGCGTTCAGCCACGGCAGGGAACTTCTTCCTTTCCAGTAACTCTCCAGCGCCTCCTTCAGTTCACGATCGGCGCCAATCCGGGGGAAACCCGGTATATGTGCTTCCATTTAGACAACTCCTTTTCTTGTAGTCTGTTTCGCGAGACTTCTCTTCCCCGCTGAACAGGACGTCTTCTGGCTTCCGGTTCCCGCATGCCCGCGCCTTCCCGTTTCCAAAGAAACAGTGGCTTGGGCGGGATTTCCACCGGTTACAGCGGCGCGCCCGCGACGGATTCTCACCGTCTTCCGTTTCCCGTTCAACACCGTATGCAACTTCACGTGCCGATTATTTCCCGACCGGAACGATCCGGGCCGCATCACCTCCTTTCATCCCTATTTAGTTTCCATCCGGAAAC
>CAZFKF010000990.1:0-2866 GCA_964518805.1 uncultured Planctomycetaceae bacterium
CCCCGACCATCGAAGCCTTTGGGGCTTCGCAATCGTCGCACTATAACGCTCGTGTGGTTACAACCGATGCCTCACATGAACGGCCACGTGACCAGCACGCAGAGAAACTCGAATGCCAATCCCAAGATCTGCCGGCTCAGGGCAATGCAGGCGGCCACGAGCGGCAAAATCACTCCCAAAATCAACACGTAGTCGATCGAGGACACGCCCCTCCGAAGTGTGGAATGAGCCCGCTTCCGACACTCCCTTCGCAATGCGGATTTCCAGGATGTCATAATGGGTCGCCCATTTCAACTACTTCGACCACAAATCGCCGGTGAGCCGAACCAAATGTTGCATCCCGCGGTCGCGAAGGTCGCTGCTGAAAGCGGGCAGGGCGCCCGTTGGCTCCAAGTCGGCGATCAATCGGCCATCCGAACTCCGGCCGCGAAGCCGCGACACGAACAGGTCGGCCGTCTGATACTGGTTGCCTTCGCTCAGCCCCCGCGCCTCCGTGATCCGAGTGATCTTACGCGACCCGTCCTCGGTAAAACGGGAAATCTGAACAATCAGGTGGATCGCGGCGGCCACCTGCGCCCGGGCCACGTACACGGGGATTTCGACGTCGGACATCAACGATAGGGTTTCCAACCGGATCAGCGCGTCCCGGGCCGTCTCGGCATGAATGGTCGACAGGCTGCCGGCATGGCCGCTGAGCATCGACTGCACCAGATCGAGCGCCTCACCCGAGCGGACCTCGCCGACAATGATCCGGTCGGGCCGCATACGGAGCGAATTGACGAACAGTTGCCGAACGCTCAGTGCGCCGTGCCCCTGCGCGTCGCTCTGCCGGGCCTCCAAATAGAGGCAATGCGTCTGGATCAAGCGGAGTTCGGAGGTGTCTTCGATGACCACGATCCGCTCTTCCTCGGGGATGGCCCGCGAAAGGGCCCCGAGCAGAACCGTCTTTCCCGTGCCGGTTCCGCCTGCGATGAGGATGTTCTTGCGCAAGGCCACGCAGATTTCCAGAAACTCCCTGGCGGCGTCAGAAAGACTGCCGAAGCGCACGAGGTCTTCCAGCGTGAGGGCCTCGCGGCTGAACTTGCGAATCGTCAGGTAGGGGCCCGTGCGGGCGCTGGGCGGGATGATTGCGTGGACGCGCGAACCATTGGGAAGTCGGGCGTCGAGTACAGGCCGCTCGTCGCCGATCTCGCGCCCCACCCATTGGGCTATATTGTGGATCGCTGAAAGCAGCGCGTCCTCGGTGCCGAAGCTGAGCCCGGTTTGCTCGAGCCGGCCACGGCGCTCGACATAGATGCGGTCGGGGCCGTTGACCATGATCTCCGTCACCGCGTCGTCTTCCAGGACCTCGGCGATGGGTTCGAGAAAGAAGCGTACGCTGGCCTCGAAAACCGCTTGACGTGGCATCGCTTCGCCTTGAACAGACTTCCCGAGTCTTCGAGACGCGAGGCTAAGACGCGCGGACGAGCCGCACCCCATCCCCCCTATATGATCCCCCCGCGCAACAACCCTGTCAAGTGGTTTGCGTCCGCGAAGGTCGCACGGGCTGCAGGGTCCCTTGGTCGAGACGGATCTTCACGCGGCAGGCCGGAGACGCGAAATCCACGGTGGCCACCCGGTCGCGGCCGACGCCGCTGAGAGCCACCACGCGTCCCAGGCCGCTCTGCGGATGGCGAACCACCATTCCCTGCGTAAAGACATCGGGATCGACCGGCGCGGCTTGGCCGCTTCCGGCCATTTCCGCGGCGGTCACTAACGGGGCGAAAGACGGTTTTCGCGTCCGCGCCGTCGGCATCCGCAGCTTGGGACCTGCCGCAGGCTCGATGCTTTCGGGCGAATAGATGCAACTGGCGTCTTCCTCGTGGTCGATCACCTCCATCTCCTCGCGGGGAAGCTCCATGAGGAATCGGCTGGGAATCGTCATTCGGCGCTGGCCGCGAAAATCGCGGAACACGGCCCGGCTGATCTGGAGTTCTTGTTGGGCCCGCGTCAGTCCGACGAACATCAGCCGGCGTTCCTCCTCCAACTCGTCGGGCAGTTCCTTGCTGCGCTCGTGAGGCAAGAGCCCCTCTTCGACCGCGACCAGAAAGACGACGGGAAACTCCAGGCCTTTGGAGGCGTGGAGCGTCATCAGCGTCGCTCGGTCGTTGTCGGTTTCGTATCCGTCGGTGTCCGCCACAAGACTCGTCTGCTCCAAGAAACCGTTCAACGTGGCTTCCCCGACGTTGCGCTCGTCATACTCCCGGGCCACGGTGAGCAGTTCTTCGATGTTGGCCAGACGCTGCTGATCTTCCTCGTTCGCCGAGCCTTCGAACTGCCGCTTGTAGCCCGACTCGGCCAGCACGTTCCCCAGGGTCTCTTCAATGGGAGACGCGGCGAGCAAGGCGAGCCGATCGATTGCGGCAACGAATTCCAGGACTCTCTGGGCCGGCTTTTTGCCCAACGTCTCGATGTTGCGGCAATCGCGAGCGGCCTCCAGAAGGCTGGCCGACGTGCGCGCGGCGTGAGAGGAGAGCTTGTCCACGGTCGATTTGCCGATCCCGCGCGGCGGGGCGTTGATGATCCGCAACAGCGCCAGGTCATCGCGGGGATTGTTCACCAGGCGCAAGTACGCCAGGACGTCCTTGATTTCTTTGCGCTGGAAGAACTCCAATCCGTGCACGAGTTGGTAAGGAATCCCTTGCTCGCGAAGGGCGAGTTCAAACGCCCTCGACAAGGCGTTGACGCGATAGAAGATGGCGAAATCGCGGGCCCTGCGCCTTCCGGCGGCGATTTCCGCGGCGATGCGCGCGGCGATGGACGTTGCCTCATCACGCTGGGTCGCATAGGTCACCCAACGGACCGGAACGCCTTCGCCGTTCTCGGT
>CAZFKF010000991.1:0-2863 GCA_964518805.1 uncultured Planctomycetaceae bacterium
GTCGGGCCGTCTTCCGAAACGAGGAAACGTTGCACCTTCTTCGCGAGCGACCTCATACGGGTTCCTCCATTTCGGTCAGGCTTCGCTCGACGCTTGCGGCATCAGTGAAGCTCCAACCGGAGTGAAACGTAAATGGGTTCCTTCGGGTGCCGCGGCGACCCTAAGGGGCCGACGCTGGCCTGCCTCGCACCCTGCGGAGCCCAAAACGACCAAATGTGCCTCTCCCTCGCGAATCGCCGAATCCAGCAAGTGCTACAGACGTCGGAACGACTGACAGCCATGGTCCTTTCGGCAGCCAGGCTGCCGGCGACGAGCGCCGGCCCTTGGCTTTGCGTCCCGGCCTTCCGACCGGTTTGCCTTTGTCGAGGATCAGAGACGAGCAGGCCTTTCGGGGCCCACGAGAGCCGCACCGCTTAAGACAAGTTGCGTGAAATCACGTTCAGCGGACTCGGCTCTCATGTCCGCACAGCGTTGCGGCTGTGCCCGGAAGCAGAGGGCTCGATCGTCGTTTGACGCCTCGCACACTGTCTCCGTACTTGAAGACTAGGTCGGATTTTCGCCGTGTCAAATGCGAAGGTTGAGAAGAACTGTGGCGGAACCGCAGAAAATGCTGATTCCACGTCCGGTTATGCGGCCTCGGCGCCTGCGACGAATCGGGAACCGAATCCGACAACGGAGCTACACTTGTGTGTCCTGCGCTGATGCCCGTACGTGATTTGAGAGCGCCCGCGGGGCGTTGGGGAGCATGTGGCTAGACGACATTCTTTCACGCTTGGTCGCAGAGCCTTGTTGTGGCTACAGGGTGGGCGGCACGGCCTCGGTAGAGCCGACGGCGCTGGCCGCCATGGCCCTCGCAGCGCACGGTCGAACAGAACCTGCTGCCACAGCGCTCGATTGGCTTGCCCGCATCCAGTCCGCCGACGGTTCGCTGGGCGTGACCGCGGTCAACGCGCGCCCTCGTTGGCCTACGGGTTGGGCGCTTCTTGCTTGGCGAGCGGCCACGCGAGCCGAGCGCGATGCTCCTGAAGTCAGCCGAACCGCGGAAGCCGGCCCTGCGCGCGGCCATTCACGCTACGGTTCGATGATCGAGCGGGCCGCGACGTGGATCCTGTCGTTTCAAGGCTGCCCATCGCCGCCGTCGCCGGAAGTGCGGCACGATACGACGCTGCTGGCATGGCCGTGGGTCGAAGGAACTCACTCGTGGGTGGAACCGACGTCGATCAACCTGTTGGCCCTCAAAGCCTGCAACTACTCCGAACACAGTCGTGCCCGTGACGCCGTCCGCTTGCTGCGCGATCGCGCCCTGCAAACGGGCGGATGGAACTACGGCAACCGGGAGATCTTCGGCACCTGCCTGTGCCCGCACATTCAACCGACCGGATTGGCGCTGGCGGCTTTGGCCGGTGAGGAGTCGGCCGCGCGCGAAATCGAGTTGGCCGTGGCGCTTCTGCGCCGGAGCCTGTCGCCCGAGACGGCGACCGCATCCCTGTGTTACGCGCTGATCGGCTTGGCTGCCCAGGGCGAGGAGGCTCCACAGTCCGACGCCTGGCTCGAGAAGGCGGCCCAGAGGACGTTCGAAGACGGCGCTGCGCCCTACCTGCTAGCCCTCCTGGCGCTCGCGGCCCTGGGCCGAGACTGTCCGTGGTTCACTTCGCCTTCAAGACCGTCTTCGAGCCGGAAGACCTTTTCGCCGAGCCCCACCGTTCTCTCCGGAGGAATGCATGACCCAGCCCAGTGACCCGGAAACTGGCGACCGCCGTGGGCCGCACGGTGCCCCGAGACTTGACCGGCGCGCGCTGCTGGTCGCGACGGGCGCCGCCGCGTTGGGGACTGCGGGCTATGCCCTCTGCGCCCGGAGAAGCCGGAACCGATCCTCTGCGGTCTTCCTGGCGAGGAATCAGAGCTACGACGCCAATCTGGCTTCGACGATCCGCGAAGGGCTGGCGGCCACGGGACTCGATCCGCGATGGGTGCGCGGACGCCGCGTCCTTCTGAAACCCAATTTGGTCGAACCTTCCCGCGATGCCCAGCATCGCACGACGCATCCCGCCGTGGTCGCCGCGGCAATCGAAGTCTTCGCAGGACTAGGGGCGGAGATCGCCATCGGCGAGGCGCCCGGCCACGTGCGCGACACCGGGATGGCGTTGGCCGAATCCGGCCTTCGCGACGTGCTGCGTGCCGAGCGACTGCGGTTCGAGGATCTCAATTACAGCGAGGTCCGAGCCATTGCGAACCGTGGGCGGGCCAGCGCACTCACGGAGTTCACCTTCCCGTGCCCCGTGTTGGACGCCGACTTGGTTGTCTCGCTCCCCAAATTGAAGACGCACCACTGGGTAGGCGTCACGGCCTCGATGAAGAACCTCTACGGCACCCTGCCGGGATTGATCTACGGCTGGCCGAAGAACGTGCTCCACCACGCGGGAATACCGGAGACGGTGGTCGATATCAACGCCTCGCTGCCCAGAACGATCGCCATCGTCGACGGCATCGTGGGCATGGAGGGCGACGGCCCCATCATGGGCGTCCCCAAGCCGCTTGGCCTGCTCGCCGTGGGCACCAATCCGACCTCCGTCGACGCCACCTGCGCTCGGATCATGGGAATCGACCCGAGCCGCGTCTCCTACCTGGCCTTGGCTGCCCACATGCTGGGGCCAATCTCGGACTCCGCGATCCCCCAACGTGGCGAACGCTGGCAGGACCTTGTCACTCCGTTCGAGTTGCTCGACGCCCCGCACCTCCGCGACCTTCGCATCCGGCCTTCGTAGTAAAGCAGAGCCATCTGCCGAGCGGGCCGAGCCGAGTTCGAGTCCGCCGCGCCGAAGCGAATTGCCCGAAGGGTGTTGAGAACCGCGATTCGATGCGG
>CAZFKF010000992.1:0-2860 GCA_964518805.1 uncultured Planctomycetaceae bacterium
CCCGGCCTTCTTGGTGCCGTGCTTGTGCCCTCGATGGCCTGGAGCCAGCCGGATGCATCGGGCCGTTCTCCGTTCCATGGGGCGATCGCCTCGTGGCAGATGAACGATCTGAAGGACTCCTCGGGCCGGCGCCCACTGGTCGTCCAGGGAGCGGTTGCGCTCGGCGTCGCACTGGAGGGGGCGGATCGCGAAGCCTCGCTGGCGCGGGGCGGCGACGGCCGGGCGGCGCGGTTCGACGGCGGCTACCTGGCCATCGCCCCCGGCGACGGCGTGCTCAACGTGCCCGGCCAGGCAATGACCGTCGCCCTGCGACTACGCAATCCCGAGGGAAAATGGGACGGCCCGATCTTTGGCAGCTACGGCGCCAAGGCCAACGCGAGCTACTATCTGCACGCCGTCGACGGCCGAAAGATGCCGATGAGCGACCGGACGCTCTTCGGCGGCGAGGTACCCACGATCTATGCCTGGATGTTCGGCTCGGAGAACGGGCCGCGATCGATCCGCGATAACAAGGCGCTCTTGGAGTTCATCTGGGGAGCGGCCGAGTCCGACGCTCCTCGCCTGAACACCATGCGCAGCGTCGCGGCGAAGACGCCCGCCGTCGAACAGTCGCCGCTCTACGACGACGTGACGCACGCCCTGATGCGGGTCTGTTTCCCGATCCGGGGCATCGGGCCCACGGTCTGGCACGACGTCGTGGTCCGCTTCACCGGCCCGAAGCTCCAGTTGTTCATCGACGGCGTGCTCGTCGATGAGGAGTTCCCTTTGGGGCGAACGCGGCAGAACCAGGTCCCGTGCCTCATCGGCGCCGGATGGGAAGACGGCCGCATCAAGACCGGATTCCGCGGGCTGATCGACCACGTGGCCGTGTGGGACCGCGCGTTATCCGATACCGAAATCGTCCGCCTCTGCGGCGGCCAGGAGCAGGTGAGCCTGCGCGACCAGGAGATCCTGGGAGCGGTGCCCGCGCAGATGCAATACTACCGCGCCCGGGGACACAACTCGAAGGCCGGCGACTGCATCCCCTTCTTCCACGACGGCACGTTTCATCTGTTCTATCTGATTCTCCGCCGCAACATGCACAGCAAGTGGGACGGCGGGCATGGCGGGCTCGAGATTCATCACGCCTCGACCAAGGACCTTCGCACCTGGACGCACCATCCAGTGACCGCACCGATCAGCGAGCAGTGGGAAGCCTGGAACGGCACCGGCGGCGTGGTCTGGGGCGAAGGGGCGATGCACTGGTTCTATCCCACGCCGTGCTACAATCCCCAGTGGCCTTTCGGCGGCATCCAGCTTGCCACCAGCCGCGACGGCGAGCGTTTCGTCAAGCAGTCGCCGCACCCCTTCCTTCCTGGCGGCGATTGCGAGGTGTTCGCCGACCCCGATCCACAGGAGAAGCTGTTTCACCTGGTCAAGGAGGGGCGACTCATCGGCAACGGACTGCCCGCCCTGCAAGACAAGACGCTCGTGGCCTGGGTCTCGCCGGCCGATCTCGATCAGCACGGCGGCAGCGTCCTGACCGTCGAGGGACCGGGCGCACAGTTCGACGCCCTGGTCTACGGCGAGCGCATGCCCCGCCGCTGGATGGCCGGCAGCGAGATGCACCGGCGTACGCAAGCCGACCAGCATGCAAGCCCCGGGGAGACTGCCGCGCCGGGCCGGCAGGTGCAGATTGCGGCCGTTTACTCGGGCCGCGACGTGACGCTCTATCGCAACGGGGAACGTTACGCGCACTACACGGTTCGCGAGCCGCTCAGCTTTCCGGCCGGCGCTCGCGTGATCCTCGGGTTGCGGCACGTCGAGGTTCGCGGGCAGCCGCACTCGTACTTCCACGGGTCGATCGCCGATGCGCGGATCTATGCCCAAGCGCTGACGGCCGCGCAGGTCCGCAATCTTCGCGCCCACGAACCCGCGGGCCCGAAGCCGCTGGTGTGGTTCGATTTCGGCGCCGCGACGGCCGCCGATCGGGCGGGCACGCTGGCCCCCGGCACGTTGGAAGGCGGGGCTGCGGTGGTCGACGGCCAACTGGTCTTGAACGGAAGCGATGGTTGCCTTCTGGCTGGCGGGAGGAAGATGACGCTTGCGCATCTGGTTTCGGAAGACCTCCGGCACTGGCGGGAACTGCCCGAACCGATCCTCGTGGCCGATGCCGAAATCGTGCCGCAGATGTGCCCGCACTGGTTCCGCTGGAACGACTGGTACTACTTCATCGGCGGCGTCGACGGCATCTGGAAGTCGCGTCAGCCGTTCGGGCCGTGGAGCCTGCAATCGCCCCGCCGGCTGGACAACCTCTCCGTGCCCAAGACCGCCGCGTTTCGCGGCAATCGCCGCATCTTCGCCGGGTTCCTGGGCGACGGCGGATGGGGCGGCAACCTGGTCCTCCGCGACCTGGTCCAGTTGCCCGACGGTTCGCTGGCCAGCCGGTTCTCGCCGGAAATGATCCTGCGTTCCGGCAAAGCCATCGCGGCCGTTTGCCAGCCGATCTCGCCCACCGATGCGGTGAAGATCGTCGGCCGCAGCGTCTCGCTGGCTGCAAACGAGAAGCCGGCCTGGGCCGTGATCCGCGGGGTGCCGCAGAATGTCCGTATCACCCTGACTGTGTCGCCCGAACCGGGCGTGCGGGGCTTCTGCCTCGGCCTGCGAGGCCGGGCCGCACCCGAGCAGAGCTGCCGACTGCAGTTCGCTCCCGCTTCCAAGACCGCGGGCTTCAGCGCTTCGACCGACAGCGGCGGCGGGCGCACGGGGGCCTGGATGCTCGACGGATCGCTGCCGTTGGACCGGCCTTTTGCCGTGGACATCGTCTGCCGCCACGATATCCTCGATGGTGCTGCCAGCCTGTTCCACCTGCGCGCTGCCG
>CAZFKF010000993.1:0-2857 GCA_964518805.1 uncultured Planctomycetaceae bacterium
GGAAAACACCTTGCGCACCGCGTCGAGATACCCGAACCCGTACTCCCGATACGGGGCAATGTAGTGCCCTTCGCCCCATTCGTTCCAGTTGTCCAAGAGCAGCATCCGGCCGCCGAGTTCGTTGGACGGGAGCGTGGCAACGAAGTCCTTGGCTCGGGCAAGCAGCGTCTCGAACTCGCGGGGCGGGATCTTCCAGATGCTGGCCTCGTCGTTCCATCCGCTCCACGCCTGCGACACGGTGACCACTTGCGGCAGGATGCCCAACTCCTGGGTTTTGGCGATGTACTGCATTTGGGTCCGGATCGACTGTTCGGGCGTGGGGTTGTCGGGCACGTGCCAGCAATAGGCGAACGTATAATCCAGGCCGAGTTGCTTCATCAATTTCAGGTGATTGGGATCCAGTCCGCGGTACTCGCCGAGAATGTGGAGGCCGTCGAAACCCGCCTCGCGGCAAGCCTGGCGCATCCAGTCGAGGGCCTTGGCCACGTTGGCCACGCCACCCAGGTCGTCGACGAGGAACTCCGGCCGGTAGATGAACAGCACCGGCTTGTTGTCGACCTTCAGGTAACTGGGATGCTTGAAGTAGTTCTGCATCCAGAAAGGGAAGAGATTGGCTTTCAGGTCCTGGAAGTCGGCCACCCCGGCCCGGCCCCGGCTCTGGTTCTCCCACATGATGGTGAACTTCATCTTGTCGACGAACCTCGACTTCAAGAGGGCGTCGTGGATCGCCGAGGCGAACTGCGTGGTCACGGGGCCGCCCTGGCTGGTCCGGTACCAGCAGTAGACGAAGAACGAAACCCCGTGTTCGACCGCCCATTTCGTCTCCCAGTCGGCCACCTCGGGGTTCTCCTGGGCGTAGAAGCCCAGGGCTGGCGTGCGTTCGGGGTGCTTGGTCAGGTTCGACCACATCAGCGGCTTGTCGGCCTCCCAGAGCGGGCAGTGATGGGCGCCGACGAGGATCGGCGTGCGAACCGGCTTGGGCTCGGGGATGTACGGCAGCTTGTGAATCTCGATCGGTGTCAGAAACTGCATCGCCAACGCGGCCTCGGCCACTGCGGCGCCGTTGCGGCCGATCTCAAGCCGAAGTTCGCAGGGCCCCGCCTCGCCGGCCTCGATCACCCAGGAGAGCCGTTTCTGCTCGCCCTCTTCGATCCGCACGGAGGCCCCGGCGTCCGCGCTCACGAGCCTGACATTCCGAGGAAGAACGAGCCTGGGCTGCACGTCAACCGCCGCATCGGTCGCGTTTTCGACAACCGCTGCCACCGTCGCCGGACGCCGGGCCCGGCTGATCGGCTTGTCGGGCAGGAAGCGATGGATTTGCACTTGGGCGGCGGGGGGCTTCGCGGCTGCCTCGGCTGCGGTGGCTTGCGCGGGACTTCGCATGGCTGCGAGCAGGAGCACCATGCCGAACGTGCAGCCTGGCAAGACGGTCTTCGACGCGCCGCGCACGGCGCGCCCGGAAAGGCGCGAGAGGAATATCGATCTTGTCTGAGTCATGGGTTGGTTACCACCTTTCCAATCGTCGGCACATCGCGCACGAGAATCCGAAACGCTACGGGGGCGATGCGACACGGCCCGACATTCAATGCATTTGCGGCGGGAAGGCGAGACGAATCCTATCACGGGCCGCAGATGGGGTCAACGCAACCGCAAGATTCGCGCGAGGGGCCGACAGAGAGCCGCACCACGCCTCGGCTTCACAGCGTTGCCTTGAGGAAGTTTCGGATCCGCTGCCCGGTCCCCGGATGGATGCGCCCGCGGATTGTGATGCGCAGATTTCGATTGCGGTCCCTGGTGCCGAGGATCGTGATGTTGCCGTCGAGATGAAGCGAGTGCAGGAAGTCCGTCACCGCTGCGGCCTTTCCTTTGGGAACGCCGCAGAAAACCCGAACATCGCCCCGCTTGACCGCGATCCGCAATGGATGGCGCGGGCGGCACGCGAGCCAAAGCCCCGTGAGCACGACCGTCACGACGAACACCCGCATCCAAAGCGGCGTGGCCGCGTGGGACTCCGTCAGCGACACGCCGGTTGGGACAATTCTCCCATGAACGATCGTGACGGTGAGGCGAGTGCCCTGATGATCCGGCCGACCCTCGCTCACGAGCCGGAACAGCGGCAGCTCGGGCTCTCCCGTGGATGGATCGATTTCGGTGAACGAAAGCTTGAGAGTACCGTGGTCGGGCACGCGGAAGTAGTAGTGACTCGTATCGCAGCCGAGGTACTCGAACTGCTCCAGTTCGGACGTTATCCGCTTTAGTTCCGAAAACGTTGTTTCCGCGGGGGCATCGAGCGACGACGCTTGGCGGCAACTCGTCAGAAAGACGCACGAAGCCGCCAAGCCAGCCGTCAGGATTCGGCCGATCCTGTTGGCCGTAATTGAGACCGGCAGATTCTTGCTACGATCACGGCTCATCGGAATGGGATCGCACGATTCGAGGAAGCCCGGGAGTGGACCGTAGATTCTAGCGTGATCGGTATTCGACTACCTCTTCTTCCTCCTCACTTCCTCCGCGCGTCTCTCTACTCCCGGACGGTCAACATCGGAATGGGCAGCCCATGGCGCACGCCGGAAATGGTCTGGCCACGCAGCACGTCCATCACGCCGCGGTGCCCGTGGCCGCCGAGGACCAGCATGTCGACGCGGTTCTTCAGGGCGAGGGTCACGATCTGGCCGGGCACGTCGCCGTAGCCGAGGGCGACGTCCACCGCCGGCACTCCCTGCGGGCAGAGATCGGCGCGGAGGCGTTCGGCCAGGGTTTCCAGGTAGACTTCGTCCTCGCGGCTTTCCATGTCGCCGGTTTGCGGGCCGTACCACTGGCCGCCGACGCCTTCGACAATGTGCATAAGCACCAGTTC
>CAZFKF010000994.1:0-2851 GCA_964518805.1 uncultured Planctomycetaceae bacterium
CGCCATGGTCTTGGCGTCCAGTGCCGCATCGAAGAGGCGGACTTCTTCCAGGGCCCCCTGGAAGAACCCGATTGCGCCCATGTTCCCCAAGTAGCGCAGGCCGAGGAGGATCGTCGCGTCCGGTGCAAAGGCTCGCGGCCTCTCGATTCGGTAGGCGGCATACGGCTTGCCATCGCGGAAGATCGTCACGTGATTGCCGGCATACACCGCGGCGATCTGCACCAGCGTCTTGGCGCCGGCCGTTTCGGCGGCGTTTGCCGTTTGCTCGACCTCGCTTTGGGTGCGGCGGAAGAAGTCGGAGCCGGCCATCCATCGCCCCGGCACGCGCTCGCCGAGGACCACGGCGTCGAAATCCTCGCCTTCCTGAAGCGTGACGAGGCTGCCGCCGCGCTGCGTCGTATTGGCCGGATAGACCCAGGCCACCAGGGTCTTGTCGCCGATCGCGCGCCGGGGTGGGCCGGCCGCGGCCGTTTGCGGCGTATCGACCGCACAAGCAAGAGTCGCGACGAGCCAGGCCAGCACCGGCAGCAAGCACCGCTTCATGGTTTCCATCTCCAGGACTCAACACCCGCCTCGCAGACTCTCTCCTCCGGCATCCTCGCCCGGACGCATTGACACCGAAGATACCTTCTACGGACAATACCGTCCACCTGCGCGCTGGCGGAATCGGCGCAGGCCCGTTCGTTCAAGTGTCTGCCCGCGGCCCCATGTGGCCAGCCGGCGTGGGAAAGAGATGGTTGGCGGCTATGTCGAGTTGGATGAGAACGCTTCGCGTGGGAATACCCCTCTGCGCCGCAACGGCGTGGCTCCTGGTTTGCAGCAGCCTATGCGGGCAAGGCATGCCTCGTTTCCGCGAGCACGTCATCAGCAACGACTTGAAGTTCGGCTATCAACTCGTCGCCGTCGATCTCACGGGCGACGGGAAAAGGGACCTGATCGCCGTGGACGAGGCGGCCACGGAACTCGCCTGGTTCGAGAATCCGACGTGGCAACGGCACGTGCTGGCCGTGGACGTGCCGCGTCCCTTGAACGCCGACTGCTGGGACATCGACGGCGACGGCATTCCCGAACTGGTCCTGGCATACCGCTTCGATTCCAGGCCCGATAAGAGCGTCGGCAACGTCGTGCTGCTCAAGAGCGGCAAGGACGTGCGGCAGCCGTGGACACCGCGCGAGATCGACCGCGTTCCTACGGCGCATCGCGTGCGGTGGATCGACTCGGCGGGCACGGGCAAGAAGGTGCTCTTGGTGGGGCCGATGGTGGGGCGGCAGTTCCCGCCCGCCCAAGGCGACAGCGTGCCGATCTACCTCTACGACCCCGCTTCCTGGACCCGCAAGACCGTCTCCACCGCCCCGCGCGGAATCCTGCACGCGATCTATCCCGTAAGCTGGGATGGCGGTGCGCGTCAGCAGTTGCTGGCGGCAAGCTACGCGGGCCTGCAACGGATCGAACCGGCCGCCGGCGAGTGGACGGCAACGGAGATTTCCAAGGGCGATCCCCGCCCGTGGCCGCTTTGCGGCAGCAGCGAGGTGCGGGTCGGCCGGCTGGGCGCCGAGCGGTTCCTGGCGGCCATCGAGCCCTGGCACGGAAACCAGGCCGTCGTCTACCTTCCCCGCGGCGAGGCGTGGCAACGCGTGGTCCTCGAAGACCAGATGGAGAACGGCCACGCCCTGGCCGTGGGCGATCTGAACGGCGACTGCCGCGACGAGGTCGTGTGCGGTTTCCGCGGCAAGGGCTGCAAGCTTTCGATCTACCAGGCCACGGACGCGCGCGGCGAACACTGGCGCAAGACCGTGCTGGACGATGGAGGCATGGCCGGGGCCGACTGCGTGATCGGGGACTTCACCGGCGACGGCCGGCCCGACATCGTCTGCATCGGCGCCTCGACCCACAACCTGAAACTCTACGAACACGAATGAGGTCCGTCCCATGCACGCCCTGTTGCTGGCCGGTCTGTTGTGCGTCGCGCCCTCGGGCGCGGACGAGTGGCTCGACGATTTCTCCTGGAACGACCGCTTTGACACCGCAAGCGCGTGGGCGCCGCGTCCGGAATGGCTTCCGGGGGCTTCCACGACGGCCCGCGCGACCAGCGACGGGCACGCCGTTTGTTTTCACGTGGACGAACCGGGCCAAGGCATGAAGTGGTCGCATGACCTGCCCGCGATTGCCTTGGAGGAACAGCCCTATCTGGTGCTCCGCTATCGGGCCGAGAATCTGGATACGTCGCAGCGAGAGTACCTGGTGTACGTCAACGACCGCGTGCCCGGCAGGGATTTGTACGCAATCCGGCTGAACGAGGTGAAATCGGACGGCCAGTGGCATCTGTTGGCCGTCGATCTCACGGCCATGACTGCGGCCCCGGAATTGCATGCGGTGGCGATCCAGGTTGCGGTCGCTCCGCAGGGCAAGGCGCGGCTTTGGATCGATCGGCTCAGCTTCTGCGACGCCCCGCCCGACGGGGCCGAATGCCTCGCGCGAACCCCGGCCGCCCCTCGCCAGCCCGACTGGAAGGCCCCGCTGGCCCAGGCCGAGTGGATGCCGCAAAGCGGATGGCTGGGCAATCCGGCCTCGCCCGGTGCTTGCCGCGCCGAGCGATCGGGCAGTGCAAGCCGGTTCCGTGTGGCCTTGGGCGGGTCGGGGATGAAGTGGTCGTGGAACCTCCCTTCGGCCTTGAAGCCCGAAGGATATCGCTATCTCTCGATCCGCTATCGCGCGAAGCAGTGGTCGCCCCACAGCGACTACGCCTTGTGCGTGCTGGGGCAGAAGCGGACCGGACAGCACGCCGACATGGCGGTCGTGGGCCCGGCCAACCTTGTGCCCGACGGACGCTGGCACGTGTTCGACGCCGATT
>CAZFKF010000995.1:0-2849 GCA_964518805.1 uncultured Planctomycetaceae bacterium
ACCCGGTTTCCGTCGCGTCATCGCGCCGCTGGCGGTGACGCGGAAACGGTTCTGGGTCTGCGGCTCGGGCCTGGCCGGACTGAAACGATGGGCCGAACCGGCCCTGGAATGGCTGCCCTATGGCCTCACCCGCCTGCTCTGCCGCGGCCTGGGACTCTCGACCACGATTGCCGTGAAATGAAGCCCGGTCCTCCGCGTTACCCCGCGTCCTCCGTGGTGAAGTAGTTGATTCACCACGGAGGACGCGGAGGTAGAGGGAGTCAAGGGTGGGCGGAAATGACGTAGACGTGCCGGCGGACGTCCGCTTCGAGAATTCTACAGATAGTCGGCGAACAGTTCCTTTGACGGTCCGGAGATGACCACTTCGGACACGAGGAGCCCTCGCTCGCGGACCACTTGGGCCGCGGCCTGCATGCCGGCCCGCACGTTGGCCACGCTGCCCGTCATCAGGCACAGCCCCTTGCCGCCCAGGGCCATGGCCACGTGGATCCGCAGCAAGGTCACGCGCGCGGCCTTGGCCGCGGCATCGGCGGCGGCCAGGACGCTCGTGCCGCTGAAGGTTTCGAGCACGCCCAGCGCGCCGGTGTCGTTGCCGTCCAGCACGACGGATTGGCCGAGGGCCGGGAAGACTGATTCGTGGACGTTGGGAATTACGAGTTGATCGATAATCGCCTCGCCGGCCTGATTCAGCCCGGCCTGGACAGCCGCCTCCACGTCGCTCACCGAACCGCCGATCACGATCAGGTACTTTCCGGAACAGATCGTGCGCGCGATCAGCAACTCGACCGACGCGGCCTTGAGCATCTCGTCTTCGATCTTGTAGCCGATCCCAATGCTCGAAAGCTCGATCGCGCCGATCGCTCGCGGAGTGTTAGCAGGCATAGGTTGTCCTTTGGAGGGTTCAGGGTTCGGGGGTCAGGGTTCGGAACCTCGGGACGACGTTGACTTCCGGATTCCTGAACCCCGAACCCTGAATCGTTCTTCCAGTTCGATCCAATACGGTTATCGTCCTTCGATCCACACCACGCCGTCGGCGACGCGGGTCACCGTGCCGTCGATCGAGGCGTGAACCGGCGCGCCCAGGGCGGGCTTGCCGTTGGTCACCGGCGGGCGGCCGACCATCTGTCCCTTCGTCACGCGCTCGCCTTCGGCGACCACGGCCTCGCACGCCGCGCCCAGGTGCTGCTTGAGTTTGATTCCTACCTTGGCGGCTTCCATCAGCCGGTCGTCCAGCGGGCCGACGTTGCGGAACTGGTTCAACCCCAGCTTGTGGAACAGCCGGTGCATGGGGGCCTTGCGGTTCTCCAGGTGCAGTTCCGCCCGACGGGGATTAAACGGCGGGTTCTCCCAGCGTTTCTTCTCGGCCGCCAGCCGCCGCTTGTTCTGCGTGCAGACGTTCTTCGGGTCCAGGTCTTCAGGGCACGAGTACAGGCTGCACAGGTTGCACTCGCAGCAGAACGACGTGCCGATGGTGTTCGCCTCGCCGATCTGGTTGAAGCCCAGGCTCCGCATGGCCCGATGCGGCTCGATCGGATGGCCCAAGAGCCACCGCGGGCACAGTTCGGTGCAGAAGCTGCACTGGTCGCAGGCGGCGCGGCCGATGCGGGCGATCTGGCTCCAGTCCTGCCGGCGGCGGCGCACGACGATGTGGTCGTCGGGCAGCACGATGATCCCGCCGGTGGTCTTGTCCACCAACGTCTGATGATTGTCTTCCAGCCAGCCCATCATCACGCCGCCGACGATGTAGTTGGCGTCGGGAATCGTCGGACCGCCGGCGGCGGCTACGCACTGTTCGAGCGTCACGCCGATCGGAACGCGGAGCGTCACCGGACTGGCCACCGCGCCGGCCACGGTGAGGAATTTCTCGATGACGGGTTGCTGGTCGGCCTTCGAGACGTTCAGCGCCGTCTCGACGTTCATCACGACCGCGCCCACGGCGAGCGGGATTCCCCCGGGCGGAACGACCCGGCCCAGGCAGTCATAGACCAGCATGAACTCATCGCCCGCCGGGTAGGCGTCACGCAGGGGGACGATCTGCATGTTGGCAGCCAGCTTCGGCTCCAGCAGGGCGATCACGTCCTTATACTTCCCCTTGATGCCGATCACTCCTCGTTGGGCGCCCACCAGTTCGATGCCGATCGCCAAACCGGCCAGGACCCCATCGGCGTAGGTCCGGAGTACCTCTTTGTCCTTGTGCAACAGCGGCTCGCATTCCGCAGCGTTGATGAGGACCGTATCGGCTTTGCCGGCGAGCTTCACATGGGTAGGGAAACCAGCCCCCCCAGATCCGACTACACCGGCCTGGGCAACGTGTTCGCGCGTGACTTTACTCATTACGGCCTCTGGGCAAACGTCGAGGATGTCTCGCTAGTATACCTCCGGCTGGCGATAGTGGCCAATGGGAACGGCCTGTTGGGGGGTGCCGCAACGGACTTGAAGGAAGCTGGAGGCAGGTGCGCACTACGCCGCGCACGAGGCGCTGTGCGTGGGTCTCCTGACCCCGCACACGGCGTGACCGCAGGTCTCCGACGCCTCGGGAGACCTGCGGTCGGTCCATCGGCGAGGTCAGGAGACCTGCGCCGAGCGCAGTGGTGGGTGGACTCATTGCCGCGTTCAGCATGCCGGTCGCCCGCTGAGCCAACTCGGCACAGCGGCATGGACAAGTCGTCGCCTCATAGTCGCGCCTCCGTGGGGATGATACGATAATTGGGTGTGCGATCGTGAAACGAGTGGAAGGCGAGGCGACTGCCGTGCCGACCGTGGCGCACTTGCGGGATGCATCCATGAAGCTCTGCGAGTTGTTGCTCTGGATCGTCGTCGTAGCCATTGCCACAGCGGGGCGATTCGTC
>CAZFKF010000996.1:0-2844 GCA_964518805.1 uncultured Planctomycetaceae bacterium
ACGTCGTCGCCGAATTTCGGACTGGCGATGATTTTTGTCCTGTTCGCCTATGGCGGATGGGCCGAGATGGCGTACGTGGGGGCCGAGGTTCGCGATCCGAAACGGAATATCCTCCGCGCCTTGACGCTCGGCACGATTGCGGTGACCGTGATCTACGTCCTGGTGACGCTGGCGTTTCTGCACGCCCTTGGGTTGGAAGGGACGCGACACTCCAAGGCCGTGGCCGCCGAGGTGCTCGACCTGGGGCTGGGCGGGTGGGGTGATTTCCTGATCAGCCTTTTCATCTGCGTCTCGGCGCTCGGGGTGATCAACGGCCAGATCTTCACCGGCGCTCGGATTTACTACGCCATGGGGAAGGAGCACCCGCTGTACTCGATTCTCGGCCACTGGAGCGGGCGGCTCGATACGCCCGTCGCCTCGCTCGTGGTGCAGGGAGTGATCACCCTGGCGGTGATTCTGGGCTTTGGCTGGATGGGCGCGAACGAGGGATTCCAGCGGATGGTCATCTTCACCACGCCCGTGTTCTGGATCTTCCTGGCGATGGTGGGGCAAAGCCTCTTCGTCCTGCGCCGCCACGAGGCCGACACGCCGCGTCCCTACCGCGTGCCATTCTACCCGATTCCCCCGATCGTCCTCTCCCTGTCGAGTCTCTACATGGTCTTTACGAGCGTCGAGTACGCCCTGCAACCGAGCAACCGCAGCTACGAAGCCTTGTGGTCGATCGGTCTGCTCTTGGTGGGCGTCGTGCTTTCGCTGTTCGATCCGAAGCCGGCTACCAGCGAAGAATCGAACGCCGCATAGTCGCGGTTCACCGAACGACGGTCCCCTCCGGCAGCCCAAAGCCTAGCGGGCTGGCCGCAAGGAAGTCCTTTTCCGTGGAATGCGCTTGACCTGTCTACAACGACACAGTGTAGATTTCCAGCATGTCACGCGAACGGGAGTCTGCAATGGGGTCAGAACTCACTATTGGCCAGGTGGGGCGGTTGAGCGGCCTGAGCCGCTCGACGCTGCTATATTATCACCGGCTGGGGATTCTCCGGCCGGTCAACCGCTCGGGCGGGAACTATCGCCTCTATTCGTCGGCCGACGTCGAGCGTTTGAAGCAGGTCTGCCTCTACCGGAAGATGGGGGTTCCGCTCCGCGATATCCGCCGGCTTCTCGAGCACGGATCGGATGAGGCTCCGGCCCAGACCATTCTCCGCCGGCGTCTCGCGATACTGGAGGAGGAGATCGAACGCTGCCAGGGCCAGCAACAACAATTGTTGCGCCTGCTGGAGCAGCTTTCGTTGCACGATGTCCCGATACCGCGTGACCCATCGGACCTGCCGCGGACGACCGCGTCAGGGCGTACGAAACCGAGTTGTCATTTCAAGGAGAATACGATGGTCAACAAGCAACGATGGGTGGAAATCATGGCCGCTGCGGGCTTCACCGAGCCGGACATGATGAAGTGGCACCAGACCTTCGAGCGAATGGAACCCGAAGCGCACCAGGAGTTCCTCGAATCGCTGGGCCTTGCCGCCGACGAAATCCAGGAAATCCGCCGCCGGGCGAGATAGCCAAGCCGCCGCCCCAGCGCGGCCGCGCTCTCAAATTCCCGGCATCTGCGTGGCGGCAAATGGTGGGGCATGTGGTCGGGGAGGGGGAAACGCAAAGCACCCGGTACGGACATGCTTGGGTCGGGCGACCTTGCCCAATGCCGAGTACGTTGCACCCCGCATGACACCCGCCCAGAATGTGACCAAAACCGCCAAGAGCCATCCGACGTAATTCCAACGCCGGATGGCTCTTAGCCCGACTTCCGCCCCCCCGTGTTGTTTTTCCGGGTTTGAGTCGAATTGGCCGTTTTTTTGGTCACTACAATCAGCCAGAGGAGGGGCACTCCAGGTTTTGCGGGGGCGAATGATTTCTGCCGGGACGTTCAGCAATCGGCAGACTGCCATGTGCTCAGGTTCGCCTCGCCGAGCAATTGAACTGGCCCGGCAAACGCCGGGACGGTCGCTTCGTGTTCGTCTGCCCCCGTTGCGGCGAGTCCTTGACGGCCGTCAACCCACGCACCAATCTGGGCCGCTGCTTCCGCTGCGAAGAGAACTTCAACGCCATCGACTTCGTGATGCTGGCCACCGGGCGGGACTTCGTGGAGGGGGCCACTTCCTCGCCGAACTGTCGCCCGCCCGGCCATCCGCGCCCCCTGCCGCCTCCGCCGACTGATTCTCCGCCTCCCAGACTTCCTGGCTCTCGGCATGAACTTCAGCGCCCCCGCCTCTACGTCTCACACAGTCTGGGACTTCCCGTCTCAAATAATTCGGGGCTTAGCAACTACCAGAGCCGGCTCGCATTATGGCGGGCCGTTGACAAAAAACCTCTCGGGCGGCAACGCGGCCCGAGAGGCACGATGAGCACAGTACTCGATGGCGACTGCCGCGGCAACGTCCATTGCCGGACAGCGTGTGCGACGGCTATTGCTCGGCGTTGAGCGGCACAACAGGCCAGCCTGCCGTCCAATACGTGACACTGATTCCGCCGGGCTCAAAGCCCGAAATCTGTGGCGACTGGCAATAGTCCCTCAGGTCGATGTAGCACGAGCCGTCGGTCCACGCGGTGAACGGCTTGCCAGAGACGCCTGCAAAGCAGAAGCTCTGGCTGAGCGAACCGATCGCCTGCCCGACGTCCACCAATTCCTGCACGATCTGGTTACGCAGCGAGACCATCCCGACGATCAGCCCGATGACCAGGATCGTCGCGATCAGCACCAATTCGGTGCTGATGACGAAACCAGCTTCGTCGTTCCACAATCTGTGAAGAATCTTCATAGCTACCACTCCCCACAAAGCCTCACGCGAC
>CAZFKF010000997.1:0-2839 GCA_964518805.1 uncultured Planctomycetaceae bacterium
CGCGGCGTCCAGCGCGGAGCGTCAGGTCATCCTGGTGTCCGGGGCTCCGGCAGCCCCCGGCGGGGCTGTGGCCTTCGCCGACTTGGCGCGGCGAATTGCCCAGGGTGCCACGGCCATCTTCATCACTCCGGCGGTGTTCGCCAAGGAGAAAGACCCCGCGGGCTGGCTGCCCTTGGCACACAAGGGAGCGTTGGTTGGTCTCCCTTCGTGGCTTTATCACAAGGACGACTGGTGCAGGCGCCATCCGATCTTCGACGGTCTGCCGTGCGGCGGGCTGATGGACTACACGTACTACCGCGAGATCATCCCGGACGGGGCTTGGGCCGGACAAGATCCACCCGCCGAGGTTGTGGCCGGGGGCATCAACGCCTCGCAGGGCTACTCTTCGGGGCTGTACGTGACGGTCTACGACCTCGGGGCGGGCAGGTTCCTCCTCAACACCCTGCGAATTCGCGAGTTCCTGGGGGCCAATCCGGCCGCCGAACGGCTGTTGCGGAACATGCTTCGCTGGGCCGCGCGTGACCTCGGCAAGCCCCCGGCCGCCCTGCCCAGCGACTTCGATCGGCAACTGAAAGCCATGGGATACGTCCCGTGAAACCGCCGTTTCTTGCAGGCGCGCGGACGAGGCGGACAAGAAAGCCGGGAAAATCAAGGATTTTGGGCCAAAATCGGCGGCTTTTCCCCTGTTCTTTGGGGATTTGGTGGTTCGCAAATCTTCCGCGGTCGATACAATTTCCCAAATGCACGAGCGTGCGAAGCGAGTTTTTCCGAATCACCTCAAGAGGAGAGTAACGTAGTATGGCCAAAGCTGCCCCCGCCAAGAAGCCACTGAGCAAGAGTGAACTCATGGCCAACATCGCCGCCGAGACCGAGCTTTCCAAGAAGCAGGTCGCCGCCGTGTTGGAAGCCCTGGCCAGCGAGATCAAGAAGAGCCTGGGCAACAAGGGGTCGGGCGTCATCGCGATCCCCGGCTTGGTCAAGATCGAGAAGAAGCGCGTCCCCGCCCGCCCGGCTCAGAAGAACGTCCCCAATCCCTTCAAGCCCGGCGAGCTGATGGACCGCCCCGCCAAGCCCGCTTACAACAAGGTCAAGGTGCGGGCCCTGAAGTTGCTCAAGGAGATGGCCAAGTAACGGCCTCTGGCAGATGACGCCGTCGGCGCATCTTCCGCATTTTCTCGCACACGGTTTCCAGACGCCCTCGGCTGAAGCGCGAGCCGAGGGCGCCGCCGTTTCTTGGCATGATCTCGCTTGCGATTCCGCGGCGCCGGATCAGGTTCCCCAATCGCGGGCGTAGCGGAAGTCGCGGTCCATGGTCCGCGCCGAGAGTTTGGCGATGACCGGCATGCGCCGCTTGTAGTGGTTGCGGCGGACCAATTGGGCCACGCGGTCGACGAACTGCGGTGCGAAGCCGTGGTCCAGCAGGTCGCGGCGGTGCCAGCGGCAATCGACCATGAGCGCCAGCAGGCGGTCGACCTCGGCATAACTGAAGCCCAGTTCGCCTTCGTCGGTCTGTCCGACCCAGAGGTCGCCGGTCGGGGCCTTGTGGAGAATCTGTTCCGGCACGCCCAGCCAGCCGGCCAGGCTGTAGAGTTGCGATTTGTAGAGATCGCCCACGGGGTTCACGGCCGACGCCATGTCGCCGAACTGGGTGCCGTAGCCCAGCAGGAGCTCGCTCTTGTTGCTCGTGCCGAGCACCAGGGCGTCGAAGGCCGCGCTCTGATCGTAGAGCACGGTCATTCGTTCGCGGGCGCACTTGTTGGCCAGTCGCATGCGCGAGGCATCGGGGAACTGCCGAAAATAGGCGTCGATCGGATCGGTAATGGGCACGTTGAGGCTGCGCACACCGAGATGGTCGAGGACCGCCTGGGAATCGCTTCGCGTGGCCTCGCTCGATGTCTTGTAAGGCATGGTCACGGCGAGCACGTTTTCCGGCCCTAAGGCGCGGGCAGCCAAGAACGTGACCACGCTCGAATCGATTCCGCCCGAGAGCCCGACCACGGCATGGCGGAACCCTGCGCGCCGCAGTTCCGTGCCGATGAACCGGCAGAGGATCGAACTCACCAATTCGGGATTGATGGCCAGGGCGGACTTGGCAGGATCACGTTCCATAGCGGCGCCGTTTAATGCGGTTGAGCTCTTCGATGGTCAACAGGAGTCGTTCGTCACGGGCCAAAGGCGTGATGAGCCGCTGGCGGCGTAGTTCGGCCAGGTCGATCGTGCCCACCGTAAGGGCTTCGTCGAGCATGGGGGCTTCGGCCAGCACGCAGCCGTCGGGGCCCACGATCCGGCTGCCGCCCCAGAAGCACAGCCCGTCCTCGAAGCCCACGCGGTTCACGAGAATCACCACCGCCCCCAGAAGCTGCGCGAACGTCTTGGCCATCGAGTCGTAGGTAGCGGCGGTGCGGATCTCGCTGCCGCCGACGCCTCGGGCCGGGGAATTCGCCACGCAGATCAGCAGGTCGATCTCCTCGGCCTGCATGATCGCGGCGGCCGAGAGGTGCCAGAAATCCTCGCACACCAGCAGGCCCACGCGCCCAAAGCGGAGCGTGTCGAAGGCCTCGATCCGGTCGCCTGCGGCAAAGTAGCGCTGTTCGTCGAACAGACCGTAGGTGGGCAGATAGACCTTTCGGTGGACGTGAACAATCCGCCCTTGTTCGGCGAAGAGGGCGGCGTTGTAGAAACGATGCTGGGCCGATTCCTCGACGAACCCCGCCACCAGCGCCGCAGGCCCGGTCGCTTCGATCAGCCGCGTCAATTCCGGCGCGTCGCGTCCGATCGCAACGTCGGGGACCATGTCGCGCACGAAGTAGCCGGTCAGCGAAAGCTCGGGAAAGATGAT
>CAZFKF010000998.1:0-2837 GCA_964518805.1 uncultured Planctomycetaceae bacterium
CTGCTCTGCGGAGGTGATCTTCTGGCGCACAAGCCGGGCCTGATTGTCACTGTCTCCGCTTCCCTCGGCGGGTCGTACCCGGTCGTGGAATTGCGTACCAGCAGCTACAAGAATACCCGGATTTGCTACATCCCAGATCATGTGATTGTTCGCAACGTGGGACGAATGCTCCAAGGAAACCGGCCGGCCGACGAGCACGATGCGTCCGTTCGGCAGCGGATCGAGTACTCGCTTCGCCTCCTGTTGCAATACGCCCAGGCGCTGCGTTTGGTGCGTTTAAGCGGCGCGGTCGATTTGAAGAGCTTCCCGTATGGCATGTAGTCTCACCGCCGGTTCGGCCGGGTCCGGCCGTCACGAGCCTACGGATTGAGTGGTTGGAAATTCCATGGCACGCAAGACCGTCGCGACCGACGCAGGGAACATCGAGAGTATTCCCGCGCGACGGCTGAAGGTGTTGGCCGATCGGCAGCCGAGTGAGGACGGCGAGTTCGTCGTCTACTGGATGACAGCGTCCCGGCGCGTCCAATGGAATTTCGCGCTCGATCGAGCGATCGGCTGGGCCCGAGAGTTGAGACGCCCATTGGTCATCATCGAGGTCCTTGCCTGCGGCGGGCGTTGGGACTCCGACCGTCATCACCGCTTCGTCTTGCAGGGCATGTGCGACCATGCGCGGGAGTTGGCTGGCGCGCCGGCACTCTACTATCCCTACGTCGAACCCAAACCGGGCGAGTGCCAAGGGCTGTTTGGTGCGATTTGCGGCAAGGCTTGCGTGGTTGTGACCGATGACCACCCTGCCGCCTCGCCCGCGGTGGAGTCGGTGGAGGCTCAGACGCCTGTTCGCGTCGAGAAGATCGACGGCAACGGACTGCTGCCCCTTCGGGCCGCGGATCAAGCGTTTCCAACCGCCTATGCGTTTCGGCGATTCCTCCAACGGACCCTGCGAGAGCACCTGCTGGACGCGCCCCAGTCCGACCCTCTTGCGAAGGTGAAATTACCTCGCATGACGTCGATGCCGGGGCCAATTCTGCGGCGTTGGCCGGCCGCCTCAGATCGACTGCTGGCCGGCGAGTCGTCGGCATTCGCGGCTCTGCCGATCGACCACGGCGTGCCGCCCGTCTCGGCTGTGGGGGGCCCCGCCGCGGCCCACGCCCGCTGGAGGACTTTCCTGGCGAAACGACTCGCTTCCTATCCGGAACTTCGGAACCACCCGGAGGCTGATTCGACGAGCGGCCTGGCGCCCTATCTCCATTTCGGGCACATTTCCGCCCACGAGATCTTTCACAGTTTGGCGAGGAAGGAAGGATGGTCGCCCGCGAAACTAGCGGAGAGAGCCTCCGGCTCGCGCGAAGGCTGGTGGGGGATGGGCGAGCCGGCTGAAGCCTTTCTGGATCAACTGGTCACGTGGCGCGAACTGGGCTTCAACTTCTGCGAACATCGATCGGACTACGCAGATTACCAATCGCTGCCTCCATGGGTCAAGGCGACCCTGGCGAAACACGCAAGGGACAGCCGCCCCTACACCTACACCACCGAAGAGTTCGCGTCGGCCCGGACTCACGACCCGCTATGGAATGCCGCGCAGCGACAACTTGCCACCGAAGGCCACATCCACAACTACCTACGGATGCTTTGGGGCAAGAAGATCCTGGAATGGACGACCAGCCCGCAGGAAGCCCTCGACGTAATGATCGAACTGAACAATCGGTACGCCCTGGACGGCCAAGACCCGAACTCCTACTCGGGCATCTTCTGGATTCTCGGCCGCTACGACCGCCCGTGGGGGCCGGAACGGCCGATCTTCGGCACGATCCGCTACATGAGTTCCGAGAACACCGCGCGCAAGGTTCGAGTGGCGGAGTACATTCGACGTTATTCGGCCGAGACGTTGACGCGGACAGAAGGGCCGGGTGATTGACGATCAACAGCCCGAGGAGAGAGCCCAGGATCATGGCACGCGATAAGCCTCTTGTGCTGCTCACAGGCGCGACGGGCTACATTGGCGGTCGCTTGTTGCCACTGTTGGAACGTCGCGGCTTAAGCCTACGCTGCTTGGCCCGGCGCCCAGAACATCTTCGGGCAAGGGCTGCCAGTACCACCGAGGTCGTCGCCGGAGACGTCCTTGCCCCTGAAACGCTGCCCGCCGCCTTCCAGGGCGTAGACACTGCGTATTACTTGATCCACTCGATGGGAACCGCTCGCGACTTCGAGCGTGACGATCGCCAGGCTGCGGCCAATTTCGCGGTCGCCGCGAGGCAAGCGGGGGTTCGCAGAATCATCTACCTGGGCGGGCTTGGCAACCCTAAGCATGGCCTTTCCGAGCACCTTCGCAGCCGGCAAGAGACCGGCGAGGTGTTGCGTGGCTCGGGTTTGCAGGTGGTCGAGTTCCGTGCCTCGATCATCATCGGCTCGGGCAGCCTCTCGTTCGAATTGATCCGGGCCTTGGTTGAGCGGCTGCCGGTCATGGTCTGCCCGCGATGGGTGGCGACCCCTGCTCAACCCATCGCGGTCGATGATATTCTTGATTATCTTCTAGCCGGTTTAGGTTTTGCGGGCGCAGAGAGCCGCGTTTTTGAGATCGGCGGCCCTGATCGGGTGTGCTACGGCGACATCATGCGCGAGTACGCCCGGCAACGCGGCTTGACCCGCTGGATGATTCCCGTTCCTGTGCTTACGCCTTATCTGTCGAGCCTGTGGCTGGGTTTGGTCACGCCGGTGTACGCGAGGATCGGGCGGAAGTTGGTCGAGGGCTTGCGAAACCCCACGGTGGTTGAAGACCCGTCGGCCTTGGAGGCATTTCCAATTCGACCTCGCGGTCTGGAGGAAGCGATCTCGCGGGC
>CAZFKF010000999.1:0-2834 GCA_964518805.1 uncultured Planctomycetaceae bacterium
TGATGTCGAGGTAGAGGCCGATTTGCTCAGCCAGCGTGGCAAGTTGGGTGAGCCGATCCAGATTCGCTTGGTTGGGCTTCTCGACAGTCGTCATGAACTTGGCGAATTGCAGGTGAACTCGCACCACGTTGGCCCCAAGCTGCTTCATCTCCCGGAAGTCTTCCTCGACCTTGGGCCACTCCTTTTCCCAATAGTCCTCCAGCAGGCGGCCGTTCTCGTCGTGGTCATAGTTGAAGCCCCATGGCACAAAGGACTCCCCTGATTCGGACAGTACGAAGCTGTGTTTGTCGTCGGCGACTCGCACCCATGGCATTTCGCCGAGTGCCATTCGATCTGCAATGACGCCGAAGAGAAACAGGATGAGCGAAACGCACCCGCGTGAACGAAGCATCTTGACGGCCTCCATTACTTCTTCTTTCCTCCTGGAGAAGTGGGAAACGTCGGGTCGGATTCAATGCTACGCATCGCTTCCCAGTCCCAACGCCTCTTCCATGTGCTCCCGCCCGAGCCGTTCGATCATCTTGCCCATCCGCCACCATGCACCTTGCGGGGGGGCATGAGTCGCCGAATTGTGGGACCACCGGGTGCCTCACTGTTGCTCCCAATCACTCCAGCGAAACGGTCTCGGGAATTCCAACTGGCGTCACCCCTCTTTCAGCGAGTGTTGTCATTCGTCCAAATCGAGCACCTTTCGGTTCGGTGCCGTCAGAACGCCATTGACGTAGAAGGCCGCCGAACGTACTGTACTCGCCCTCATCAACACACGTCGCGATTCAGCGATGATCCACTCTTTGGAAGGGTGCTATTATGGCATCAAGGCAGATGGTCATTGCCACCGCATTGATCCTATGCAACGGCGCTGCTTTGGCACAGGACAGTTCTTACTCTCCGCCGCTCTCGTCCCCAGCCTACGACCCGGGTTACGGAGAGGACTCACTGGGGACCTCCAGCACATCGCCTTACTCGGATGACCTCTCACCCCCGCCGACCGGCGGCGGTTCAGGCAGGTCATCCTATTCAGGCTATCGGCAAAGCGCATCCACGCCGACAGTTACACCGTCGTATCGATCGGGGACGATCGCCGAGGCCCTCAGCGACCGGGAAACCGTCTCTGCCTGGTACACCCGCCAAGAGTACTTTCACTGGAACGAACGCATCGGCGACGCAGATTTCGTGAACGAGTACGGACTGCTGAGCACGTTGGGATATCAGAAGCGGATCGGCGCGGATCGTTTTCGCGTTGAGGTGTTTGGCGGGACGATGGACTATGTCGGGGCGGCGCAGTACGACGACGGCACGACCGAACCATTGCGATCCAAAACCGGATACCTCGGCTTTCGCGGCGAATTTGAGTTGATGATCGAACCCGACTGGTGGTCGCAGGCAAGCCTGTTCCTGGGCGTCGGCACGCGATTCTGGTTCCGCGATCTCAAGGACGGGATGACCGAAACCGGCAATCCCGTGATGGGCTACCAGGAGATGTGGTGGACCATCTATCCCTATCTCGGCGTGGAGACGAAGCGCAACGTGCTGGGCGGCGCCGAACTGTATGCGTCGAGCCGCATCGGGGCCACTCCGGTAACCTACGAACACGCGACTTGGGGCGACGCCGTGCTGTATCCTCGATGCGGGCTCACGGGTCAGGTCGAGGCGGGCCTGCGCGGACAGCATTTCTTCTGCGCCGCGATTTCCGAAGTGATGACCTGGCGCAATTCCCCCGTCGCCCGAGACGCACTGCAGCCCAACTCGATGTTCGTCACCGTGGGGTTAAAAGCGGGAATCGACTACTGAGGCAGTGGTCGTCGCGGCCTTGCCGGTCATGACGCCAGCGGCTCGTCCTATTGCCAGACCGGCTCAAAGCCGGCATCCACAAGCCAAGCGGCCACTTCGGCTGGCGTGCGGCGATCGCAAACGGGGAACTGCTCACCCGCCGGCGCCCTCTCGTCCGGCTGTTCGTAGCCCCCGGGCGCCGTACAGCTTCCGGCGCTCATTTGGGTAATGCAAATCGATGCCAAGCGGTTGCGAAGCGGGGCCGGCTCGCGTGTCGAAAGCACCAGCTCAGCGTCCGGAAACGCGATCCGCAAAGCGCAGTACATGCGTACGAACTGCTCTTCGGCCACGGGGAACGGCACGCGAAATCCCGCCGGGGCATCGTGAATTCGCGGCAGGCTGAACGCGTAGGTCCGATCCGGAAACCGGGCCTTGAGATACTGGGCATGCCGCATCATGGCCAACAGGTCCTCGCGGGGATCCGCCAAACCAAGGAGCACTCCCAAACCGATCCGCGGCATTCCTGCTTCGGCCGCCCGCTCGAATCCCTCCAGACGCCAATCGAACGAGACCTTGGTTCCCCGCGGGTGATAGAGCGCGTAGAGCTCTTCGTTGTACGTCTCCTGGTACAAGGTCAGGGCACACGCCCCCGCCTCGACCAGCGCGGCGTACGCGGCGGTCGTCTGCGGGGCGATCTCGATCGACGGCGCGGCGCCCATCGCCCGCAAGCGGCGGAGGACCTCGATGTAGTATTCCGCCGTCGTCAGGCTCGGGAAATCGCCCGCCACGAGGAGAATGTGCCGGAAACCGCGTCGCATGAGTACCTTAGCCTCGCCGAGGGCCTCGGCGACGGCCAGGTGCCTTCGCTCCACGGGATTCGGATGCCGGAAGCCGCAATAGACGCAGTGGTTGATACAGTAGTTCGAGAGGTACAGCGGGGCATAGAGCAGCATGCGCCACCGCGATACGCCTGGGGTGCAGCCCAGCCGGACTCCGAACTGCTGGCGAGTGACCGCATTCGCTCGTCGCTCCAGTCCCGCCAGATCCGTCGAAGGGTCGAGACA
>CAZFKF010001000.1:0-2831 GCA_964518805.1 uncultured Planctomycetaceae bacterium
CGGACCATGCGGCGAAGGACCGCTTCTTCGCGCTGCCCAAGGGCGGCTTGGTCGAGTACCGCGACAAAGACTCGTGGATCTTTCCAGAAGGCACCGTCTTCGTCAAGACATTCTTCCTCGACACGACACGCGGTGACCCCTCAACGCGCCGGCGCTTGGAAACCCGCCTGTTGGTCCGCAACCCGCGCGGATGGGACGGGTATACATATCTCTGGAACGACGCTCAGACCGACGCCGAGTTGCTGGACGACGCGGTGACGAAGCGCTACACGATCAACACCGAGCAGGGCCCCACGACGCAATGGTGGTACTTCCCCAGCCGGGCCGATTGCAGTGCATGCCACACCGCCGCGGCCGGCAACGTACTGGGGCCGAACACGCGGCAAATCCACCGAGCGGAGGCCAGTCCGCTAAGGCGTTGGGCCGACGAGGGAGTCTTCACCGCGGAGACGGCTGACGCGGCCAGGGCAGCCGCGTCAGCCAGCGCAGACACGGCGTATCCGCCATGGGGCCTGAAGACCGCGGCCAAGGCCACGTTGGCCCGGGCATATCTCGACGTCAACTGTGCGATCTGCCACCGGCCCGGCGGAGCGACCGGCACGAACCTCGACATGCGATTCCACATGCCGGCCGCGCAGATGAACCTCGTGAACGAGATTCCGGGCAAGGGCCGCACGGGACCGGCCGATTCGAGACTCATCGCCCCCGGCGACCCGGCCAAGTCCGAACTCTATGTCCGCATGAAGACCCGCGGCGAGGGCAAGATGCCCAACCTCGCCACGTCGATCGCCGACGAAGAAGCCCTGCGCATCGTCGCCGCCTGGATCGAGTCGCTCGGCAACGACGGGAAGTGATTGCCGGGAGGGGCAAAGCCTCCGATCCGTTCGATGGCGCTTGTCGGATGGACGGCAAGACGTCACTCCAGGGCAGTTTCTGGGAGAGCGCCATTCTTGATCCCGGCTCTACCGCGGGACGTAGGGGTCTTCCAGAACAACGCGATTACTTCACTCCTCGGCGGAAGCGGTTGCGGAGACCGACGCCGCATCCGATAATGTCGGCCGAACGTGTTCGGTAGGGTCCGTCGAGAGGGGAGGCAACGATGCGAAGCAGCGGTCGAGTGTTGGTGCTCGGTGTGGCGGTGATCGGCTGGATCGCGGTTTGCGGGAAGGCGGCGGCCGAACCGGTCGCAACGCCAAAGCGTGGCGCAACCGCCGGCTCCATGACAACGCAGGTCGTGTCGCTCGACGGGCCTGACTGGCTGCTGGCGATCGACCCGGACAACGTCGGGCGCAAGAACCAGTGGCAACAGGGCCCGCGCCCGGAGGCCAAGCAAGCCAAGGTGCCGTGGATCATCCAGGGCGTTTTTCCCGGCTACCACGGCGTGGCGTGGTACTGGCGGCAGTTCACGCCGCCGGCCGATTCGCATCCCGGCGGGCGTTGGCTTCTGCGGTTCGGGCAGGTCGACTACCTGGCCGAGGTGTGGCTCAACGGCGCAGCGGTGGGCGGGCATGAAGGGGGCGAGACGCCGTTTACGCTCGACGTGACCGATGCCATCCGGCCCGGCCAAGCCAATCTGCTGGCCGTGCGCGTGCTCAACCCCACGCACCAGCCGATCGACGGGATCACGCTCAATCAGACGGCTCGCCGCGCCAAGGTCCTTCCCTACGGCGCGGGAGCAGCCTTCAATCACGGCGGCATCTGCGAACCGGTGGCACTGCTTCGGGTGCCCGAGACCCGCATCGAGAGCCTCTTCGTGTTGGGCGATCCGAAGTCGGGCAAGGTGCGGGCCGAAGTGGAGCTGCGCAATGCAGGACGCGAGGCCCGAAGCGCGACGGTCGAACTGTGCATCGCGCCTGCCGCCAGCGGCGAGACGACGGCGGTGGCGCAAGTCGCCCGCACCGTTCCGCCCGGCGATACGACGCTGCAAGCCGAACTGACCGTGGCGTCGCCGCGGCTCTGGCAGCTCAACGACCCGGCCCTGTATCGCCTCACCGCGCGGGTGCGGACCGAGGGCAGCGATCGATTCGACGAGGTCTCGACGCGGTTCGGCTTTCGCGATTTCCGCTATGAAAACGGGTGTTTTCGCCTCAACGGCCGCCGCATCTATCTCCGATCGACGCACACCTGCAATCATTTTCCCATCGGCCAGCAATTCCCGGACGATCCGGATCTCTTGCGGCGCGATCTCTTGAACCTCAAGGCGATGGGCTTCAACGCCGTGCGGTTCATCTGGGGCGCGGCCACGCCCGCGCAACTCGACTATTGCGACGAGATCGGCCTGATGGTCTATGAGGAATCGTACGCCTCGATGCCGATCGACGACTCGCCCAAGATGAAGGAGCGGTTCGACGCCAACGTCACGGAACTCATGCGGCGCGACCGGAACCATCCCAGCCTGGTGATCTGGGGGCTGCTGAACGAGTCGAGCAATTCCCCGGCGTTCCGCCATGCCGTGGCCATGTTGCCGCTGGTGCGCAAACTCGATCCGAGCCGCGTGGTGATGCTCAACAGCGGCCGCTTCGATTCGCCGGGGTTCGCTGGCATCGGCAGCGTGCCGGGAATCCGCGTGTGGCCCAAGAGAAACCCGAGCGAACCCTGGGTGGCCATCAATCCGACCACGCACACCATTCGCGCGCTGGGCATCACCTGGCCGCCCGGACGCCTGGCGTTCCATCCCGGCCCGGCCAACGAGTTCAGCGTCGTGCGCTGGACCGCCCCGGCCGCAGGGCCGTGCCAGGTGTCGGCCACGTTCATCGGCTTCGCCGAACGGGCGACGACCGACGGCCACGTGCTGCCCAGTGATTATTACGCCGCCCTGGAATCGGGAACTT
>CAZFKF010001001.1:0-2831 GCA_964518805.1 uncultured Planctomycetaceae bacterium
GTGGCAACGGTGGCCAAGGATCTGGGGCTGAGCGAGAGCGAACCGGCCGTGCCGGTGTGTCTGAAGCAGGAATTCACCTACAACGTCGAGGAAGGACTGGCCCCGGCGATCCTCCAGGTCCTGCCCGCCGCCCGGTCTGCCCGCTATCTCCGCTGTCTCCGCGGCTTCCGCCGGGCCGCCCGATGGCCGCGCCTGCGGCAACAGACGCTCGGGGCCGGCCGCGTCCTGTGGAAGGCGGGAAAAACGTGGCTCGGACGGCGCAAGACGTGACCAACACCGGTGGTGTTTCAGCTCGCATTAAGGCTGTGTCTTTGTCGTGTTTCGTCCACTCAGCCGTGAATACCGAATACTGAATTGCGATTGAGGGGGTCTCTTGCTCGTCGGTCTTGCCTGGACGCAGGTGCTTCATGAATCGAACGAGGCTGAAGCGGGCGGCGGTATTCGCCGCCTTGGCGGGGATCGGTTGGTCGCGTGGTTGGAGCGCCGAGAGTGGCGTCGGCGACGCCCGGGAAGCTCGGCAAGCCGCCGAGCGCGTCGCCAAAGACGTCCAGCGTCCGAAGCTTCACGCGATTCCGCCCGTGTTCACAATGGGTGATCCCAACGGGCTGATCCAGGTCAAGGGAACGTATCACCTGTTCTTCCAGCACGCGACCACGTTCGCGGCCAACCCGCGGATGCACTGGGGGCACATGCAATCCAAGGACCTGCTGAGCTGGGAGCATCTTCCGATCGCCCTGCGCCCGGAGCAATACTGGCACGTGGCCTCGGGATCGGCCGTAAACGACAAGGGCGTCATCACGGCCATCTTCACCAGCGCCGAACCGCAGCAGCAGCGCATGGCCACGGCTCAGGACGCAGGACTCGTGACCTGGAAGCCGTATGAGAAGAACCCGGTGATCGCCGGGCCGCCGAAGGACCTTCAGGTTACCGGTTTCCGCGATCCGTACGTCTGGAAGGACGGTTCGCAGTGGATGATGGGCGTGGGTTCGGGGATCGCCGGCGTGGGCGGCACGGTGTTCGCCTACGGCTCGCGCGATCTGCGGAATTGGGAGTACGTGGGCCAACTCTGCACCGGCCGCAAGGAAGAGACGGGCGAGATGTGGGAGTGCCCCAGCCTGTTCTCACTGGGAAACAAACATGTGCTCACCTGCAACGCCCTGCCTCTGCCGGTGGTGCCTGCACGGATGAAGACCATCTACTTCGTCGGCACCTACCGCGACAAGAAGTTCCAGCCGGAGTCTCACGATGACTTGGATCTTTTCGGCGAAGTCTGGGCGCCGCAGGTGTTCGTCGACGAGAAAGGAAGGCGGATCCTGTTCCTCCTGGCCTGGGAGGCGCGCAACGGCGCGGACTACGGATGGACCGGCGCCATGAGTCTCCCTCGGGTGCTGTCGCTGTCGGGCGATGGACGCCTCCAGGTCCGCCCTGTGGAAGAGCTCGAAGCCCGCCGCTACGGCCACCGCTCGTTCGGGTCCATGCAAGTAACGCCGCAGAGTGCCCGCGTCCTGGGCGACGTGCGCGGAGACCCCGTCGAAATCGTGGCCGTGTTCCAACCCTCGGACCGTGGAACGTTCGATGCCCAGCGTTTCGGCGTCATCGTTCGGCGTTCGCCGGGCGGCGAAGAGCAGACCCGGGTGGTTTTCGATGCGCAGGCGCAGCGCATCGCGGTCGATCGGACGCGCGGCAGCCTCGATCCCAAGGTTTACGGCGGCTCCCGAGCCGATCGCGGTCACTTTTCGTTGGCACGAGGCGAAGCCCTGCGCCTCTACGTTGTGGTCGATCGTTCGGTGCTCGACGTGTTCGCCAACGAACGTGCAGCAGGCACGACGCGGATCTATCCCTCGCGGCCCGATAGCCTGGGAATCGATCTGTTTGCGGAGGACGGCAACGTCCAGGTCCGTTCCGTGGATGTCTGGCAGTTGCGTTTCTAGAAGCGCCACAGGAGAGGGCATGCGACTGCCCCGCGACGTCTCCAGGGCGCCCTTGGTCGGGCCGCCTCAGCGTGGACTGCCTTGAACCGTTCGACAACATCAACGGGATCGATGGGCGGTTGCTGCTGAGCACGAGTTCGCGGTTCGGGCTGGACGCGCAGGCGAGTCATTTCGAGGAACGCCGCGCCGGCGGCGGGATCGATACGCTCTGGGTTGGCGACTGCAACCTGGTCTTCCGCTTCGCCCAGGCCGAGAAGGCCGAGTTCCGCACGGGCCTCGGCTTCAACTGGCTCGACGGACGCGAGTCGGCGCGGCGCCAATCCGATTTCGGATTCAATTTCACCTACGGGGCCGACTTCTTCCCGGTCAAGCCGTGGGTCCTTTCCGCCGATCTCGACGCCGGAAACCTCGGCCGCGCCGCACTGGTCCGCTTCCGCACCACCGGCGGAATCCTGCTCCACGGCGTTGAGGCGTACACCGGCTACGAATACCTGGACATCGGCCGCAGCCATCAGAATCTGCTGGTGGCGGGACTGCGCGTGTGGTTCTGACGCCGACCTTGCGTCCGGACGATACGGCACTCAGTCCGCAGCCGATGGTTCTTTCTCCTGAGAATCGCCGACAACGGCCAGAATCTCGCTCAGGTCCCCCTCGACGACGTAGCGGGCACTGGCCCGGACCGCGTCGGTGGTCGGACGAAAGGCGACGGATTGTCCGGCGGCCTTCAGCAAGCACATGTCGTTTTCGCTGTCGCCCACGGCAATGACCTGCTGGGGAGCGATCCCCATCTTTTCCACGAGGTGGAGCATGGCGTTCTGCTTGCAGTGCTGGTGGAGGCAGCAACCTGCGGGGTGCAGCATGACCGGAGACAAGGTCAGTTCGCCGGTGGCGACGTGGCGG
>CAZFKF010001002.1:0-2831 GCA_964518805.1 uncultured Planctomycetaceae bacterium
GCCCCCAGGCCCTTGAGCCACGCCGCATAGTCGGCGATCGGCGTGCGTCCCCCGGCCCAGCAGAGGTTCTCGCCCACAGCGAAATACGACCGGCCATTGTCGAAAGCGAAGTACCGCGGCGATGGCCGGGCAACGCGCACGAAGCCCGGCGAGCGGCCGCGCATGGCTACGAATTCCTGCGGCGCGGACGCCGCGATGCCGCTGCGATCTGCGACGTTGAGCACCAGGCAATGCTTGCCCTCCACGGTGGGCGTGTAACGCACGCGGAAACCACACTTCCCGTCCAATCGCAGGCGTTCCACGCCGAACCGCGTTTCGATGCGCATCGGGGCGAAGTAGAATCCCGGGACTTGCGCGGTCCTTCCGTCGGGCAAGGCCACTTGGGCGTCGACGGCGATCTGGTCTGGATCGAACGGATTGTCGTACCGTGCCGCCAGGTCGGCTGTCACTTCGATGGGTGCGTAGACCTCCACCTCGCGTTTGTCGAGCGAGACGTTGTGCACGGCCAGAGGGCGGTCGTCGGCAAGCGTCAAGCCCGCCAATTCACCGCGCACGGCGGCCTGCGAGTCGACCTCGATCTTCTCGGCCGTATCGGCGACGAACGTCAGAGAGAATCGCAGCGTCCGGCCCGCCGCGAGCTTGCCGCCGCCAGCGATGGCCAGCAGACCGAAGCACGGCGAGTTCCACTTGCGGTTGTCCTGGAACTGAAGGAGCACATTCTCGGCAATGGCGCGCAGGGCGGTTCGGTTGGGGCCCGCGAATCCTGCCCAGTCCGCCTCTCCGCCGCCGACCAACACGTGCGAATCGCGGGGCGGCTCCGCCGGGCAGAGGCCGCGGGCAACGCCCGATCCGGCCACGGCATAGCGCGTCTTGCCGGCGTGCACATCGGCCGGCATGACGCCTTGCAGCAGGACCGCCTCGACCTCGACGTCCTGCTCGGGCGTGACTTCGTAGTGCAGGCTCACCCGGTCAGCGGCGACCGTGACCTTCTCACGCAGCCGGAATCTAGCCCGCTCGCCGCCGAACGTGGCCGCGTAGGTGGTTGCGGGACCGGATGTCTCGCTCTGGACCGATGCCGGGGCGATGCCGCGCTGATCGGCGAGGCTGCCGGCCCATCGCGGTCTGACGACAGACACGGCGAGGTCCTTGAAGTAGACCACACCGCCCGCGCGGAGTTCGACGACCTCGCCTCGCGGCCCGAACCTCGCCGTCACTTGGGCCGAAACGGGCGACGGCGCCAGGCACGCTGCCGCGGCCAGAAGCTGACACAATCTCGTGATGGACATCGTGCTCCTCGTACTCCGTTTGGGATTGGCCCGAAAACGGCGATTCTACCGGCGCCGGACACGTCCATCAACTTCCCCGTCAACCCGGTGCGGTCTCTTGCGATGCGCGGCAAGGCTTTGGTATGTTGGCACGGCGCAGTCATATTGGAACGGCTTCGACTTGCATGGGACCGCCCATAATGGTCCTCGCGATGCCATTGAGCGAATGTCGCGTGATCCGGTGACCAAGGACTCCTGGCGATCCGGCCACGCGAACGGGCTGAGCGATACAACGGGCTTCCGTCTTCGTTATGCGGAGAATCACTCCAATGAAGAACATCCCTCAGACATCCAGGCGGGGTTGCTTGAAGACGTTGGGGGCAGTGGGGACTGCCGCGCTGTTTGCCGAATCGCCTGCGGTTGCCTCCGCGACCGCAGCGTCGGAACCGCCCAAACAACCGACCGACCTGAGGAGACAGATCTTCGCCAAGGTCTGGACGACTCCGTTCATCGATACCCACGAGCATCTCTGCGACGAGAAGGACCGCCTGCCGGGCGGCGAGTCGGTCGGGGCCGACGACTGGAGCGTCGTGCTTTCCGGCTATCTCGGCTCCGACTTGCTGACCGCCGGAATGCCGGGGAGCATCCACGGCAAGTTCAGTTCCAAGGGGCCGTCGCCCGTCGAGAAGTGGAAGATGCTGGAGCCCTACTGGCCCGCGGTGAAGCACACCGGCTATGGTCAGGCGGCCCGCATCTCGCTGCGGCAACTCTACGGCGTTGAGGACCTCTCGGACAAGACCGTCGACAAGGTCCAAGCCGCCTACGAACGGCTGCGGCAGCCGGGTTTTTACCGGAAGGTCCTGTGTGAGATGTCGGGCATCGAATCGTGCCAGGTGAACTGGTTTCGGTGGCCGTTCCTGGAGTCGAAGATGCCGACCCTGATGATGCAGGACATCAGCATCGTCGGAATGTTCGCCGGGCCGGATGTTCCCATGTTCGGCAAGCCCACGGGGATTGCCGTTGCCGAATTGACTGACTGGCACAAGGTCATCGACTGGTGGTTCGCGAAGTACGGGCGATACGCCGTGGCCGTCAAATCGCAGGATGCCTACCGGCGGGACATCGACTACCGGCCGACGCCGCCCGAAAAGGTCGCCAGAGCTTTCAAACGGAAGATCCAAGGCGGGGCCGTCGGCCCCGACGATCAGAAGGCCCTCGAAGACCACCTCTTCTGGTACGCGGTGCGCAAGGCCACGGAGAACAAGCTCCCGGTGAAACTGCACACCGGATACTATGCAGGCCAGAACGGAATGCCGCTTTCCCGGCTGATCCACAACGCGGGTTCGGCGTGCGAGTTGTGCCGGGCGGCGCCCGAGACGCCCTTTGTGTTCATGCACATCTGCTATCCTTACTATGAGGAACTGATTGCTGTCGCCAAGCACTGGACCAACGCCCACGTGGACATGTGCTGGAGCTGGATCATCAACCCGGTGGCAGCCAAGGATTTCTTGAAGAAGTACCTCGTCACAGCCCCGGCCAACAAGATCGTCACGTTCGGCGGCGACT
>CAZFKF010001003.1:0-2828 GCA_964518805.1 uncultured Planctomycetaceae bacterium
GCTGCCCTTCGGTCAGACGCAGCAGGTCGAAGCTCTCGGGATCGGCCACCAACAGGTCGCTGAAATGCTGACTGGTGGAGAAGATCTGCACCAACGTGGCAAGCGCCGGGGGGTCGCGCTGGAACAACGTGCCAAGAGAGAGCGGACTGCGGGCCCCGGCCACGAAGCGTCCCAGGTTGTTCATCGCCATATCCGGGTCCGGACAGCCGGCCAGGCAACCCGACAACTGATCGCACATGGCCGCCAGCAGGTCGAGCGGCATGCCGCTCGTGGCGATCTCCACCAGATTCGCGTGCCCCCGGCGCACGTCGGAGAGCCCCAACGACCGCAGCCACTCGGCGGCAGCGCCCGCGTCGTCCAAATAGCGGCGAAGGTCGGAGATGTCCATGAGGGGTGGGTAATGGTCGGTGGTCAACATGTGCAGGGCGGAGAAGACGCCGTGCGATCCGCCGGACTTGCCGGAAAGTCCGATGGGCGTTGCCTCGCTCCGTCCGGCCTACGGTTTGTGCTCCGCGATGGGCTCTCTGTTCTCGATCTCTCCAAACAACGTAAACGCGCTCGTCTTGGTTATCGCGACCGGAACGATTCGGCCGATCAGCGATTCCGGGCCTTCGAGCACGACGATGCGGTCGCAAGTCGTGCGCCCGGTCAGTTGCCGGATTGGGCCCGCCGCTTCCCGCTTGCGGCTCGTCTTGCTCGGGCCCTCAACGAGGATCTCCATCGTGCGGCCCACCAGAGGCCGGTTCTCCTCCTCGCTGATCGCGTTCTGGACGGAAAGCAGCTCGTTGTTGCGCCGCCGCTTGTCCGACTCGGGAACGTCGTCGGCGTACTTCTCGGCGCTCAAGGTCCCGGGCCGCGGGCTGTACTTGAAAATAAAGCTGTTCTTGAAACGCCCTTCGCGCACCAGGGCGACCGTTTCCTGGAAATCCTCCTCGGTCTCGCCGCAGAAGCCGACGATAAAGTCGCTGGTCACGGTGGCTGCGGGCAACGTCTCGCGCACCCGCTGGAGCATCTCGCGGTAGACCTCGACGGTGTATCCCCGCTTCATTCGCTCCAGGATTCGATTGGAGCCGCTCTGGGCCGGAACGTGAAGGTACGGGCACACCTTGGGCAAATCGCGCACGGCTTGCAGCAGGTCGTCGCTCATGTGCCGCGGGTAGTTGGTCACGAATCTCAGCCGCCGGAGGCCCTCGATCGCGCTGAGTCGCTCGAGCAGATCGGACAACCGAACCTCGCGCCCTTCGGCCTTGCTCCGGTAGCTGTTCACGGTCTGCCCCAGGAGCGTCACTTCGAGGCAACCCTCGTTGGCCAACTGCCGAACCTCGGCTTCGATCTCGGCAGGCGAGCGGTTCTGCTCGGGCCCGCGCACGCTCGGCACGATGCAGTACGTGCAGAACTTGTCGCAGCCGAACATGATCCGCACCAGGGCCTGATGGCGCGACGCGAGTGGACGCACGTCGCGCCCGGGATCGAACGAGGCGTAACTTTGCTCGACCAAGGGCCGAGAGGTTCCCTTGCGGCCGAGGCTCACTTCCAGCCGCGGGCCTTTGCCGGCGACGGCCTGCTCCAGCAGCAACGGCAATTGCCCCAACTGGCCGGGACCAACCACGAGATCCACGTGGGGAGCCCGCTGAAATACCAGTTCCCGATCCTTCTGAGCCATGCAGCCCAGCACGCCGATGATCTTGTGCGGATGCCGCTCTTTGACGTGCTTCAGACGTCCCAGGGCGCTGTAGACCTTGTCCTCGGCATGTTGGCGCACGCTGCACGTGTTGAAGAGGATCGTGTCGGCCTTGCGCGGGCTGTCGACGAGCTCGTAGCCGGCGCGGATCAGACTGCCAGCCACCAACTCGCTGTCGAGGACGTTCATCTGACAGCCGAGCGTCTCGATGTAAAACCGTCGCGGCATGAATGCAACCGTACTTCGCTCAAGGGCACCCCTGGCCGCGCCAAGCACCAGGAAGTCGTGCCGAGGGGTCAATGGCGGCTGTGTTGGGCGACTTCGTCGAGAAGTTCGTCCGCCAGTTGATCCCGGCGGTGGTTCATGAGCCGCACCAGCCCAACCACCGCGACAAAGCTTGCGATGACCGCCAAAGCGATGTCCCAATTATCCATGATTTGCGCTTCCGTTGCGGGTGTGCAAGGGCCTCCAAGTGCCAAGTACCCTATCTTACCGCAAATAGGGGTAGAATCCGAGTCCGATTTGCGGCACCGCGCGGTCATTCGGAGCAGTTGGGTGACCGAGCGACCAAGTTTGTTGTACGGACTTCAGCCCGTCGGCGTGGGGGCGGGCTGAAGCCCGCACTACGAACGAGGTATCCGCTGCTGGACATCGCCTCCGCCTGATAAGGCGACCGACCGTTACGGCCTCCGAGCCTGCCCCTCTTCTGGTCCAAGCTGGTCTCCCGGTTGCACCCGATGGCCGTTCAGGAACTCCCGCACCGAAAGGAGCCGCTTGCCCGCGGGCTGCACACCTTGAACGAGAACAGCCCCCTCTCCCGAGGAAATCACCAAGCGGTCTTTGGCAGCCTCAACAACGGTTCCGGCGAGGACGTCCGGCAGGGAGTCGGACACCGCGGCCACAGGGCCGAGGATGAGTCGCATCGGAGGGCCCGACGAGCGATGCCAATAGGTGTAGGACTTGGGCCAGGGCTCCATCGCGCGAATCTGATCCTTGATCGCCGCGGCCGGTCGCGTCCAGTCGATCAAGCCGTCCGTCTTCTTGATCCGAGGCGCCTTGGAGGCCAAGGCCGGATTCTGGGGCAGGGCCTGCAAGTCGCCGGTTTCCAGGGAGTCGATGGCACGGCGGATGAGCCATGCGCCGATCT
>CAZFKF010001004.1:0-2827 GCA_964518805.1 uncultured Planctomycetaceae bacterium
AGCCCGCGCGCCGGCTCCAAGGGGAGATTCTCGGCCTTGATGTCCAGGTATTCTTCCTGCTGCCAGCCGTTGATGTCGAGGTGTTGTTTGAAATACCCTTGGTCGTAGAACAGGCCGATGGCCACCAAAGGCACTCCCAGCCCGCTGGCGCTCTTCACATGATCTCCAGAGAGCACACCCAACCCACCCGAATAAATGGGCACCGACTCGTGAACCCCGAATTCCAGCGAAAAATAGGCCACCGGCTTTGAGCCCAGCACCCCCGCGTTCGTGCGGGCCCAAAGTGGGATGTCGGTGAGATACTCCTTAAGTCGCCGGTAGGCGTGATTGATGCGGCTGTAAAGCACCAATTCCGCTGCCCGCATTTCCAGACGCTCGGGGTTGAATTCCCTCAAGAGAGCTATCGGGTTATGGTCGAGCTGACGCCATCGGATGGGGTCCAAGTCCCGAAACAGGCTAATGACGTCCGGATGCCAGCTCCACCAGAGATTGCTGGCCAGGGCCATGCACTTGTCGTACAGGCTTTCTGCCGTCAAAAGTGGGGGTAATGTCGGGCGAGATCCGGCCGAAGGGAGAATGTCAGTTTGGCTCATAGCGATGCAACCTATCGTGTCGGCCGATTGCGGCGTAGTTCACACAAAAGGCCTAATTATATCGGGATAAAGCTTACCGTGCGACCCCATTCCACCTATGAGGGCCGTCTGAAACAGGTTGGAGTGGTACGCGATTGCGGGCTCCGCAATCGATTTCGGCGCGCCGTGCGTTGCAGCAAGCGGCGTTCCTAACAGTCCTAGATCGGTCGGAAGTCCATGGCTCGGCATCTTTTCGCGAAGAGCCGGACACCCCGGCAGCGAACGGAAACACCGGTCTCACCTGGGATTTCCTCTTGTCCTCAGCCCGGATTCGACGAGAATAGAGGTTGAATTTGGACACCAGCCCATCCCCGGGCGGTGAACGCGAGATGAATTTCGCTGGCGCCACCTATCGGTTTTGGTTCTATTTTGCCCGCACGTTCGGCGGGTCCGGAGGTGGTTTGTAAGCGACTAGACCAGTAGCGAGCAACCTGAAGCCCTGAGACCCGCAAGGATCTCAGGGCTTTTTTTGTTTACCAGCGTCCCAACGGGAAACGTGCAAAGGAGATGGTTCGATGATCGTCGTGATGAAGCGCGGGGCCAGCCAGGAACAGATTTCGCATGTGATTCAGCGCGTGGAGGAGTTCGGGCTGAGGGCGCATCCGATCTACGGCGCGGAGCGAACCGTCGTGGCCGCCATCGGAGAGAAGCGGGACGAGCATCGCCATTCGCTGGAGATCTCGCCGGGAGTGGCCGAGGTGGTGCCGATCCTCGCTCCGTACAAGGTGGCCAGCATCGAGGTCAAGCCCGAACGAACCGTGGTGGAAGTCGGACCGCTCTGGGTGGGCAACTGCCATTTCGGCGTGATTGCCGGGCCGTGTGCCGTGGAGAGCCTGGAGCAGACCGTCGCCACGGCCATGGCGGTCAAGGCAGCCGGGGCCACGGCCATGCGCGGCGGGGCGTTCAAACCGCGCACCAGCCCGTATAGCTTCCAGGGCCTTAAAGAAGAGGGCCTGAAAATCCTCGCCGCAGCGCGCGACGAGACCGGGTTGCCGGTCGTTACGGAAGTGCTCGCGGAAGCCGACGTGCCGTTGGTCGCGGAGTACGCCGATGTTCTGCAGATCGGGGCCCGGAACATGCAGAACTACCGCCTCCTGGAGCAGGTCGGCAGGACGAACCGGCCCGTGATTGTCAAGCGAGGCCCGGCCGCCACGCTGGAAGAGTTGCTGCTGGCGGCGGAGTACGTGCTCAACGCGGGCAACCAGAACGTGATACTCTGCGAGCGCGGGATCCGCACGTTCGAGGCCCATACCCGCTTCACGCTGCCCCTGGCGAGCGTCCCTTGGCTCCGCGAGCGCACGCACCTGCCGGTGATCGTCGACCCGAGCCACGGCACGGGCCACGCCAGCCTCGTGCCGCGCATGGCGGCGGCCGCAGTGGCGGTGGGCGCCGATGGGATGATCGTCGAGGTTCATCCGCAGCCCGAGAAGGCGCTCAGCGACGGGTACCAGTCACTGGATTTCGACGAGTTCGGCGAGACGATGGCGTTGTGTCGCAAGGTGGCTGGGGCGGTCGGGAAGATCATGGCCGTGCCGGACGAGGCTTCGGAGGAGGAGGAGGAGTCGAAGGCGGTGCTCTGCTCGCGGTAGCCGTGCGGCGGGGGCGAGTGTGGGAGTGGAGGTGGCAGGGCGGATAGGGCGGACGGAGCGAAGCGAAGCTCGCCAGATTGCTGGCCGATGTCCGGCGGGCGTCGCTTCGCTCCGTCCGCCCTACGGCTATTGCCTGCGTACCCCGCGTTCAACCGACGCAGTCGATATCCGAGAAGTTGGCCCGGATCTGGGCCCACGTCAGCCGGACCAGGCCGGGGTTCGCCGTCCCGTTCTTGAGGCCCCAGGGGTTGAACAGAGTGACGCGCCGCGTGGCCCGATCGTAGCTCAGGAAGGCGTAGGAGTGATTGCTGACGAGCAGGGGATTCGGAGGGTTCGTCTTGGTCGAAAAACCGAGGTATCTGCCTGCGTTGGCTGCTGCCAGAAAGCTCTGGAAGCTTCGCTGGTTGGCGGGGTAGATCGTGTACGCCGACCGCTTGGGGGTCAATTGTCTTGCTGCCTTCTCGAAGAATCCGTTGGCCAGCGCCTGATACGAATTGATGCCGCTGCCCTGCTCGCCTTTGCGGATCCAGCCCTCTTCGTTGAGTTGGGCGTACGCTTTCTCCAGCAGCGCGACCCACGTCGGTTGATTCGGGTCGTTGACCGGAA
>CAZFKF010001005.1:0-2826 GCA_964518805.1 uncultured Planctomycetaceae bacterium
CGGCAGCGAGAGCAAGAGGAGAAGCAGGGGACGCGAGGGGAGGGGAAAAGTACTCGATCGCACGGGCCTAACCGCTGCGTCTTCGCGTCTTCGTCGATCGCCCTCTCCGCTTCTCCCGCTCTCACTTCTCTGGATCTGTGTTTTGCTCGGGCGTCCTGTCACAGCGGGCGAGTCTCCCCTCGGCGCCGTGTACCACGGCAGGGACGCTTCGCAGTGGGCCGGCGATCTGGGGTCGGCAGACTTCGCGACGCGCTGGTATGCTGCGTACGCCTTGGGACAGATGGGCTCGAAAGCGGGCGACGCCGTGCCGGCCCTGGAACGGGTGCTCGCGAATCTTGACGAAGACGAGTACGTGCGTGGCGGAGCGGCCTGGGCCTTGGGAAGGCTGGGCCCGAAGGCCGGCGCAGCCGTGCCTCGATTGACGCAGACCCTGGCGTCGAAGCATGTTTCCGTGCGCCGCAACGCGGCTCAGGCCCTCGGCTGGCTCCTGGCGGAGCAACCGACGATCTCCGGCCCCAAAGCCAGAGAAGGGCAGGGGGGCGCCCCCCGTCACCAACCAGACGAAGCCTCGCGTCGGGCGATCACCGGTCTTCTGAAGCTCCTCAACGACGAGGAGACTGCGGTCCGGGTTTCGGCCGCCGTGGCGTTATGGAGGATCCAGCGACACCCACGGGCGATTCCAGCCGTCGAGGCTTTGCTCCGCGATGCGAACGGCTCGACGGCATACCGAGCCGCCGAGGCCCTTGGAGAACTCGGACCGGAAGCCGAGCCGGCTGTGCCGTCCCTCGTCGCCGCGCTGGCGCACCGCGACGAAGACACGCGCCGCGCCGCAGCTCAGTCGCCGGGTCGTATCGGAGCAGCGGCCATTCCCGCGCTCCGTACGGTGCTCGACGGCAACCAAGAACGTCTGAAGCTTCCGGCGGTCGAGGCCTTGGGCTGGATCGGGCCTGCCGCGATCGACGCCTTGGTGGCCGCCCTCAAGGATTCCAGCCCTCCGGTCCGCCGCAGCGCCGCCCGGGCCCTGGGACGACTCGGTCCGGCCGCAATCCGGGCCGAGCCGGCCTTGGTCAAAGCGGTCAGCGATCCGACGCCGGAAGTGCGCGACGCCGCGGCTGCCGCCTTGAAGTCAGTTCGCCCAACCGGCTCGTAGCACGAACCTCCGTCCGTCGATGCTGTCGGAAGGGATAGGGGATCAAGTGCGCGCGACGAATCGCAAGGGGACTGTCGCCGCTGCCCAGACTGCGACTATAATTCCAGGGGAAGCAGAGGGAATATCCCAGTCCATTTGCCATCGGGTCGGGGGGTCTGGTGCGTTCCTCCACGTTCGTCTTGCCGACGGGAGTTGTTCTGGCAGCGGTGCTCGCGTTCGTGAGCAGTCCGGCCCAGGCCGACAAAGTCTTCTATCGCGGCCCCGGCGACAAGAGCGTCGAGTTGGACGTCCGCGTGGTGGGGCAGGCGGGCCGGATGACCGTGCTGGAAATGCCCGACGGGCAGTACAAGCTGCTGCCCACGGCGGCCATCGAGAAACGCCAAGAGGAAGACGGCCCCGAACCCCTCTCGTCCGACGCAATGGTTGCGGAGCTCCAGCGGCAGTTCGGGGCCGACCGGTTCTGCAGTTCGGTGCAAGCCCCGTTCGTGATGGGGCTGGTGCTCAGCGGGCCGCTTCCCCGCGGCTCCGAGGCCAGGGCCGCTAATCTGCTTCAACAGGTGGCCGCGTTCATGAAGAACGTCGACTCGGCGTTCAACCGCTACGTCAAAGACGCGCGCATTCCCGCCAAGCCGGCCCAATTCCCCTTGGTCGTGCTGATCTTCGAAAGCCGGGCCGATTTCGAGAAGTACCTGGCGCCGATGCTTCAAGGCACCGACGTGTCCACGAAGCAGATCGGCGGCTTCTATCACGGGATGACGAACTATCTGGTGCTGTACCTGGATCAGTGCCGCAAGTTCGACGTGGCCCTGCACGAGGCCATCCATCAGCAGGTGTACAACCGCAATCTGTTTCAGCGTCTGGCGCCCATTCCGAAGTGGTTCGACGAGGGGCTGGCCACCGGCTTCGAGGCCAACCAGGGCAAGATCAACGTTGGCCCGGGCAAGATCAGTCTGCGTTACGCGGAGCTGGCACTCAAAGAAAGCAAGTTCTACTGGAGCGAGATGCTCGTCGACGACGAGTTGTTCAATTCGCCGGACCTGCTGGGCGAAGCCTACGGCAACGCCTGGGGCTTGCATTGGCTCCTGGTGACCAAGTACCGGTCTCAATACGGCGAATACCTGCGATGCCTGGCCAAGAAGAAGGCACTGACCAAGTACCCGCGCGAGGAACGCTTGGAAGACTTTCGCCAGGCCATCGGAAAAGATCCGGATGAGTTGCAGAAGGAATTCGTCCCGGTGCTCCAGGCCGCCATGCGAAAGCAGAAACTGAACCGCCAGCCCGAGAAGCGGGCGGGATATGTCACGCGGAGCGACAACCAGGGCGAGGTCACCGTGGGCGTGGTCCAGGTGCATCAGCAGAAGGGCGCCGTCGATCAGGCGCGGATTGACACCCAGGGCACGATCACCAACCTCTCGCCGCTGCGGAGCCTGACCTTCCTCGTGGTCATGGAGCATTCCACGGGGCACACCGTCGAGTGGGTGATTCCCGACTTGGGGATGCTGAAGAGCGCTCCTTTGCGGCTCCAGAGTATCCCACTGAAACCCAAGCTCAGCTTGAGCGGCGTGCCGGATGTGACGCCAGCCACGTTCAACCTCCGCATCGAGTCGGCCTTGCCCAATAGCCCCGACGCCCAGCGCTGGCAACAAGGCAAGACGGCGCCGAAGGACGCGGCGCAG
>CAZFKF010001006.1:0-2823 GCA_964518805.1 uncultured Planctomycetaceae bacterium
AGTGCGAGGCCAGTTGAACAGCCTTCAGACGATGGTTCAAGAGCTGTGCCGCAACACGCGACGCGGCGACGCGCGCGACTTGCCCGACACGCTCTTCCGCCTCTTCACGGACCTGATCGAGGCCGACCTGAGCGAAGACATCGCCCGCGGACTGGTGGAGAAGGTCCGCGCCGCGGCCCCCGACGCCGAACTGGCCGATCTCGTGCTCCTGAAGGCCCGCGTGGTGCGGCTGATCGAGACGGAACTCGCTGCCGCCGGTCCCATCGCGGTGACGCCAGGGCGCTGTCGCCTGGCGGCCCTGGTCGGCCCGACGGGCGTGGGCAAGACTACGACGATCGCCAAGCTCGCCGCCGAGTACCGCTTGAAACAGAAACGCAACGTCGGCCTGATCACGGTGGACACCTACCGCATCGCCGCTGTCGAACAGTTGCGGACCTACGCCGACATCATCGACCTGCCCATGCAGGTGGTCTCAACCCCGCGCGAAATGCGCGAAGCGGTGAAGCGGATGGGCGGCATGGACCTCATCCTGATGGACACGGCCGGACGCAGTCCCAAGGACGCCGTCAAGATTCAGGAACTCAAGGCATTCCTGGCCGAAGCGGCCGCCGACGAAGTCCACCTCGTACTCAGCAGCGTAGCCAGCGCGCGGACACTCGAACAGACGGCCCAGCGATTTGCCGCCGTCGGCACCACGTCCCTGATCTTCACCAAGTTGGACGAGGCCACGGGGTTTGGGAATCTACTTCCCGTGGTGCGATCGAGCGGACTGCCGATGAGCTACGTGACCAACGGACAGAACGTGCCCGACGACATTGAAATCGCCCGCGTCGATCGCATCAGTCGCCTCATTCTCGGCATGGAGCCTGCGTGCCGAAACCAGAGAATGAGGGATGAACGATGAGACGTGGGGGATAAGGAGCGAGCCATGAGGGATGAGGAGTAACGACGGACGGCCCGTTGGGTGGTTGGGCCGTGTGCCGTTCGATCGCTCACCAATGGTTCCCTCCTGCCTCCCCACCGCAACCTTTGACCTCCGACTTTCGAACATCGAATCCTGACCTCCGACCGCCGATCTCAGATCCCTAGCCCTCGTCCACATGCCCGATCAGGCGACCGAACTACGCCGACTTGCCCGCGAGGCCCACACGGTGTGCCGCCTTGCGCCTTGCGCGAGGCCGTGCCTTGTGGCCGTCGCCGGTGGGAAGGGCGGAGTGGGCACGACGACGATTGCGGTCAATCTGGCGGTGACGCTTGCGAGTCGACGCCATCGCACGGTATTGGCCGACCTGAGCCCCAGCGGCTCCGGCGCAGCGCCCCTCGACCACTTCGCCGGCGGCTGGACCGCGGCCGAGGGTTTGGACGGGCGGCGTGCTTTGGCGGAGGTCCTCGAGCCGGGGCCCGGCGGCGTCCTTGTTCTTCCGGCTTCCTGGGCGAGCGGCGCTGGCTGGCCGACGGCTGAGCCATCGGAACAGGGGCTCATCGAACAGTTTCATGGCCTAGGTCCCATCGCCGATTATGTCGTCGTCGACGCAGGCAACACACCCACATCGCTCGCCCGGCGTCTTTGCCAGTCCAGCGAGAAACTCCTGTTGCTGGCCACGCCCGCCCTGCCTTCGATCATGAATGCCTACGCGATGGTCAAGGGACTGGCTCGGACGAGCGGATTGCCGACCATCGGCACCGTGGTCAACATGGCCCCCGCTGAATCGGTGGCCGACGACATTCACAACCGGCTCGCCACGGCCTGTCGGCGGTTCCTGGGCGTTGCGTCGCAACCCGCCGGATACGTGCCCTACGCAAGCCAGATCGAGCAAATGGGCGGGCGGGGAGGGCCTTTCGTGCTTGCTGCGCCCGGCGGCCTTGCCTCACGGCAAATTGCACAATTGGCCTCTTGGGTGGAAGGGAGATGAGGAATATGGCTCAAGAATCCGGGCAAAGCGGCCGATCTCTTGAGGCACTGCGAGCATTCCACGTTCTGTTAATCTGTAACGATTACGGCAAGTGTAGCGGCTGCCTTAAGGAGTATTGTGGCACGCATCTACGCCGGCATCTTGGGACCCGTGGCCTTTCTCACCTGTCTGGCCCGCGGCGTCGTACACGCGTGGTCGCCCGAGAAGGCTCTGGTTGTCGCATGGACAAGCCTGCTTGCATTTGCCGTGGTCGGATCGCTCGTCGGCTGGGTTGCGGAACGGATACTCGAAGAAGAAGCCCGCGGCCGGATTGCCGCCGACCGGGCCAAGGGACCTGACCGCTGAGAAGGATCTCAAAAGAGTGTGGCGCTTCGTGAAGCGCGGGCATGGAGGATGGAATGGCAACGACTGTCGCCCCAGAAGACATTGAACAACTCTGGATCGAATTCAAGAAGGACATCACGAACCAGGAGCTTCGCAATCGATTGGTGGAGATGTATCTGCCCCTGGTGAAGTACAATGGGGAGCGGATTTGGGCCCGGTTGCCCGAGGGCGTCGAGTTGGACGACTTGATCTCGGCCGGCGTGTTCGGGCTGATGGACGCCATCGACGCCTTCGATCTCTCGCGCGGCGTGAAGTTCGAGACCTACTGCGTGCCGCGCATCCGCGGGGCCATGCTCGACGAGTTGCGCACCATGGACTGGGTGCCGCGCCTCGTTCGCTCCAAGGCCAGCAAGCTCAACGAAGCGATCAAGAACCTCGAGGCCCGGCTGGGCCGATCTCCCACCGAACAGGAACTGGCCGAAGAACTCCAGTTGTCGGTCCAGGAACTCGAGAAGATGATGCTCGACGCCAACGCCGTCAACCTCATCAGCCTGAACAAGAAGTGGTACGAGACCGACAGCTACAA
>CAZFKF010001007.1:0-2815 GCA_964518805.1 uncultured Planctomycetaceae bacterium
TGCCATTTCAACGCCGCCAAATGGCTCCGCCACGGGGCTTGCGACCGACTCCGCACCAGTTGGTTCTACAAGGGCGGAATGACCGGCGCGCTGAAGACGGCCGCTCTTGCCGAGGCGTTTCAACTCCAGGCCGACGTCCACGGTTGCGGCTGGGGCTCGCTGCACCTGATTTGCGCGATCCCCAATTCCGTCTACTACGAAAGCCTCGTGCCGGAGGAGTGCATTCCCGACGCCACCCTCGCCGGGCGAGTCCTTCCCGACGCCGAAGGTTGGGTGTACCCTACGTTCACGCCCGGAATCGGCTGGGAACCCGACCCCGCCCGTCGTGTGCAGTAGTCACTTCAGGAATGGCCCGCAGGATTGCGCAAGCGACGACAGAGATTGCCCAGCGAAAGCCAGCAACGAGAAGCGGAGGGAGACGTGTTCCCGGCAGGCACCCGACTGCCTGACTTGCGAACGCGATCGGTTGGGCCTAGACTAGCGCAGGAAGTTCCGTTCGACTGGGTCGCCTCTCCTTGGGGACCGAAGAAAGGCAGTGTGCACCATGAGACGTCGCGATGTGTTGAAGTTCCTGGGGACGGCCGCGTGCTCTTCAGCGGCAGGCTCGGTCGTGGCTGCCGAGAAGAAACCGCCGCGTTGGAAGACGGCCATAGGGCTCAACGGATACCAGTCGGCCTCCGCCAAGTACAAGAAGACGTTTTGTATCTGGGAGGTTCTCGACTTGGCCTCTCAGTTGGGGTTCGACGGCGTGGAACTCGTGCCCAACTGGCCGGCGCCCATGACCGACTATCCCTCTGCCGACGACCGGAACCGCATCCGAGCCCTGAGGCGGCTCTACGAAGGGTTTGGATTGCAGGTCTTCTCGATTCAGACGTCGGCCGGCGGGGCCTTTGCTCCCGATCCCAAGGTGCGCCGTCAGTGGTTGGAGGGCTGGCGAAGACAGGCTCGCTTTGCCAAAGCCGTCGGAGCCGAATGCATCGGGCTTTGGCCGGGTGGGCCTCTGGGCAGACAAACGGAGGCTCAGGCCATGGACAACCTGGTTGAATCCTTCCGCGAGGTCTGGAAGTACGCCGGGGAATTGGGGCTGACGGCTTCGTTCGAGATCGAGCCGCCGTTCGTATTTCGCAGCGAGGCGCACCTCCGCGAAATCCTGGAAAGAGTGCCCGGCGCCCGCGCGAACCTCGACTTCAGCCATTTTGACCTATTCAGCGGCGGTAAGGGACGCATTGCCGAGATGGTGAAACGCATCGGGGTGAAGAACATCGGCTATCTTCATCTGACCGATTTCGACGGCACGCTCCGAGACGGAGGCACCTCGAAGCATCTGCCTTGCGGAGACGGACACCTCGACATCAGCGAGACGTTCGCCGTCCTTCGCCAAGGAGGGTTCGCGGGCTGGATCATGATCGACGCCTGGGAGATTCCCGATCCGGACGAGGCCAACCGTAAGGGCAAACTGGCCATCGACCGGGCCAAAGCGTAGCTCAACGCCGCAACGCCGGACTTCGCCTACCACATCCGTCGATCGCGACACGTCACGCGGCATTCCGACGGCGACGCCGGATCTTGTGTGCCATCGCCTGTTGCTGCTTCTGTACGGCCGCGTGAATGCAGGCAATGTAGAGTCCGATCGAATGATCGGCGAAATGGTCGATGTTGAATCGCCGCAGGCCGCGGAGGAAGCCCTGCAAGCGGTCCATCACGCGTCGCCACCCCTCCACGTCGCGCACCCGGCCATTGTGGTCGATGTACACTTCGCGCCCCGCGTGATGGTATCCCATCCACGTCGGCGGTACGCGCGTAACGATATCGTTGTTGTTCACCCAGCGATAGTGAACCAGGCGATAGTAGTTCACATACGCCCGATTGCCGACCCGCGGGCTGCCGTAAGTGAAGAGCCCTGCCGGATTCGACGAGATCGCGGAAATCTTGCACCGTCCGGCACAGATCGTCGCCATGGCTCCGCCCAACGAGTGTCCGGCGAACCAAAGCGGCCGCTCGTTGTCGGCCAAGGCCCGTTCGAGGACCGGCCACAGTTCGTCCACCTCGTGCTTAAAGCCGCTGTGGACGCGGCCGATCGTCTCGGCCAGCACGGTCACGGCGTTGATGTCGGCCTTCACGTCGTTCCAGTCGTTGGGCTCGGTGCCCCGGCAGACGATCACGCTGTCGTGCTCGCTCTGAAACCGGTAGGCCTGCGCCCCCTCCCGATCGAAAAATAGGGAATCCTGAAACCCGATCTTCTGCGCGCAGTTCAATGCCGGTTCCGGCGGCATATACGAGATCTGCGAGAGCTCCGCGAACAGCAGGGACTGTTGCAAACGCGTCAGTTCCGATATCGGGTCCGTGAGCCGCGAAAACAGCTCGATCCTGTTGAACCACTCGAGTTGCTTCGGCCGTGAAGCGCGCATACTCATCGGCGACCGCTCCTCGCGCGAGGAACACGGATTCAAGGGCGCAGTATCCCTGACTCTCGGCGGTAAACGTACACGAAGTGGCCCGGTCTTCGCAAGACGAATACTTCGCACCCAATCGTCCGCGGGCGAGGTTCCTGCCTTGATGCGCGAACGCCCCAGCGCCGGCACTCTGCCCCTCAACGAGGTCGGGAGTCTCGCAATACGGTGCCCCGCGATCGAGCGTATTGATAGTCGTCGCCGGAGGGGTTTCGGCCGCCTCGGCTGCGCAGTCTCTCGCACGAGACGTGGCCGCGGATCGCGTCCGGACACGAGCCGATCCAGTCTAGTGGTCTGTCCAAATTGAGTCTACGGGTGCCACGGTTGGCTTGTCCAACCGTGGTTTCAGCACTGCTGGGCAAGCC
>CAZFKF010001008.1:0-2812 GCA_964518805.1 uncultured Planctomycetaceae bacterium
CGCCTCGGCGGCCAGGACCGTGGCCGTGGCGTGCCAGCGGTCGCCGGTGACGATGACCGCGGCGTCGATGTCGGAGCGGGCCAGGAGCTCGCGGAGATCGACGTAGGCTGCGCAGCCGCGATACGCGCCGCTGGCCTTGGCGGCGGCGTAGGTCTTTTCGACGGTGGCCTGGGCGTTGTCGCGGCGCCAGGCGTCCACGTCGCAGACCGCTAGGGCCTGAATCGTAGGATCGTGCAGGAAGTGCCACAAGTGCCCGCGGCCCATGCAGCCCACGCCGATGAACCCGAGCGTAATGCGATTGCTGGGGGCGGTTGCTCCGAAGCCCAAGGCCGCGCCGGGAACGACCCACGGGACGGTCGCCATTGCGGCGGCGGAGCCCAACAGCGCGCGGCGCGAGAACCGCCGATGAGAGATGCTAGGCATGGATCGCTCCTTTCACTTGGCCAACCGAAGGCTCGTCTGGTTGAAGAACTCGATGCACTGCGTCACTTCGGGCATCGATTCGAGCCAGTTGCGCGAGTACTCGAATCCGAAGCACGTAGGCCGCAACCCCAAGGCATGTACTTCTTCGAGGAAGCGGGCCGTCTGGCCCACGCCCGTTCCCCAGGGAACGTCGTGCCCATCAGGCGTCAAGGCGTGCAGGTCGTGAACTTGGACCGTCATCAGACGGTCCTTGAGCAAGCGGACGGCCGCAACGGGGTCGATGCCGGAACGCATCCAGTAGCCCAGGTCGGCGCAGGCCCCGATCCGTTTGCTGCGGCCCTGGCAGATCTTGAGGATCTTCTCGGGGTGCCAGTAGTGCGGCGAGGCATTCTGGTCGTGGTTGTGCAGGGCGACGTTGATGCCGTACTCGTCGGCAATCCGCTCGATGGTGTCCAATGCTTCGAGGGCCGGCTCGGAGAGGAAGGTCTCGATGCCCAGCTTGCGGCCAAACTCGAAGACCTTGCGGCAGCCGGCCTCGTCGCCCGGGATCAGGTGATAGTAATAGGTCAGCATGCGCACGCCCGAGGCGTCGAGCTTGCGGCGGACCTGGCGCAATTCGTTGTCGCTGAGCCGGAGGTCGAGATCCTTGGGGATCTCCTTGCTCACCTTCTGGAAGCTCAAGCCTTCGAGATAGGGCAGCCCGAGCTTGACCGTCTTGTCGATGGTTTCAAACAACGTGAATTTGTGGAAGGTGTAGGCCGTGACGGCCGGGCGCCAGCCGAGTTTTTCCTGAGCCTGGGCGGCCGGGGTCAGGCGTCCGCTGGCGATGGTCGGCGCCGGCAGGTCGCCCAGCGCGAACTGGGCCGCGCCGAGATAGAACTTGAGCATGAGAGGATCGAAAAAGACGTCGGGGTTGTGGGCGATCGTCGAGTAAAACACTCGCCCGCGCCCGCAACTCCGCACCCAAGCCAACGCGTAGTCGTTGTCGGCCCGCTCCCGATGCCCGCGATGCGGCCCCTGGTCCAGATCGGTCTTCTGCGTGTCGATGCTCAGCAGGACGCGCACGCGATCGCGGCTGTACGGTTCGTGAAAGCGAAAGAACTCGTCGCGGTACTCGAAGCCATGGCCGCCGAACACCCGGTTGAGCGGATGCCCCGGATCGTCGAGCTTGATGAACACCCGCTCCTTGGGCTCGCGATGGGCGGCCCCGCGGGCGCCGAGCATGAGGGCGAACTCGGGCCAGTCTTCGACCGCGCCGGGCCAGCGCGTGAACCCCACGCTCGTGCCGTGGACGCCCATCAATCCCCCTCCGCCGTAGACGAACTGCATCAGGTTCTCGCGCAGCACGGGGTCGTCGAACATGTTGCCCACCGTGTTGTTCAGGAACACGGCGTCGAACTGCTTGAAACTCTCTCGCGAGAAGACCGAAGGATCGTGGCTCACCACGGTCTCGAACGCGCCCGTCTTGCGGCCCATCAGCGTGAAGGCCACATTCGCGAAGGGAATGCTGCCGTGCCCGCCGTAGCCCACGTTGAGGTCAAAGATCAGCAGCTTGCGCGGCTTGACCGGCTTCGCCGGGGCCTGGGCGGGCAGGGCCTGCTCGATCTTGTGGCGAAGCGCGTCGGTCACCAGGGACTCGGGGACCACGTACTTCCGGGTGTCGGGCGATTCCGCCCCGAAGGTCTGCACCGTGCCGCAAAACACGGCCGGCAAGAGGACCGCCAGGACCGATTCCGACAGAATGCTGCCGAGACGTTTCATGCTTCAGTGCCTTTCTTATACTAAGGACAGCGTACACTGTTTGCCCGGTGAAGTGAAGAAGTCGTATTGAGGACGCCGCACCAGTCTCCGACCGCCAACTCGCGATGCGCGCCGGTTTCCACGGACGGCTGACCTATCGTGGCGAAGCGGCGGAGAAGACTACCTTGTCGAGGGCGAGGTTGCGGTCTTCGCCGTTGGCGCTGAAGTCGTTGACGAACGACAGGCGCAGTTCGTGCTTCCCGGCCGGCAAGTCGACGTCCAGGAAATACGATCGCCGGGCCCCGCTGGCGAGTTGAATCCGGCCGATCGTCTTGCCGTCGATGGCCGCGTCCACCAACGGGTAGACGCCCGCGGCCGGCGTGCCCGAGGCGACCAGTTCGAGCCAGTAGCGACCCGCGGCGGCGACCTCGATCGGCGTCTGCACGTAGCCGTTGCAGGCCAGCGAGGCGCGTCCGCCCCGGTTGCTGAAGAACGGCATCCCGGGCTGCGGCGTCATGCGCGAGCACTCGATCGCTACGCCCGGACGCGGCGAGAAATCGCCGCCCAACTCGCCGAGCAGGGAGCATGCCAACCGGGCGGCCTTGCGGGCGTTCTGTTCCTCGGTGTCCCAGCGGAGTTGGTCGAGCAC
>CAZFKF010001009.1:0-2812 GCA_964518805.1 uncultured Planctomycetaceae bacterium
ACCCGCAGACGGCGCCGGGGGGGTGGCACCCGGCGGGGTCATCCCCGGCGAGGCCGGAGGCGTCGACGCCGTGGGCGGTCCGCCAGGCGAATTCGGCGGCCCGCTCGGGCTCGGCGAAGCACTCGGCGCACCCGGTCCGCTCGGCGCGGCGGCCGTTGGTCCGGCTGGCGGGCCGGAACTCGGCGCCGCCGAAGGCGGTGCGGAGCCGCCGTCCTTGTCCTTCGACCCACAGCCAACGATTCCAAACAACAAGGCGAGCCCCAACGTGGTCGCAATCGTCCCTCTCATACGATTTCCTCCATAAGCACGCGACAAACAGAGCGGTCCTGCCCTCGGACAGCCGCCAGTATAGCACAGATCACGGCGAATTGCCGTGGAGCACCGGGCGCTGTGTCAGGCACGACCAACCCAGGTACCCTTCCTTGCGACGCGGACTCTCGAAACGGAAAGGGCGCAACGTGACGAACTCGAACAGCCGGCCAAGTTCGCCGCGGATCTCCTCCTCACGGACCTGCGGCGGTCCGCCTTCGGCCAACTCTCCTGCCGCCCCGGCCAACGTGAAGTATAGCGAGCCGGGGCGAGTCACCCGCCACAGCAAGTCGAGGAACCGCGTCAGGTCGACTCGCCGCGCAAAGTGGTAGAAGCCCGCGTCGAAAACCAGGTCGAACGGCCCCGAGGTTTCGGCAAACTCGAACACGTCGGCCAGCACGATGCGGAGCAGCGCGTCGGCCTGCTCGGCCCGCGTCCGCGCGCGCTCGATCGCGGTCGGCGACGCGTCCACGGCAGTAACCTCAAATCGGTGGCGAGCCAGATAGACTGCGTTGGCCCCGGTGCCGCAGCCCAATTCGAGCGTGGAACAGGGGCGGATCAACCCCTCGCTCACCACACGTACGAGTTCCTCGGACGGCTTGCCCGTCTCCCACGGGGGGGTGCTTTCGCGGTACGTTATATCCCAGTCGGGCGGTCGATACGGTTTGGCGTGGATCGCAGACTTCATACAATACCCCCGTATCCTATAGTGTCTGCCTGAACGGCACCGTTGACAAGCGGGGGGAAGCATGCGGCTGCTCTGCATTACCGATCTGCATGGGCGAATGAATGCACTGGAGCGCATCCTCGACCATGGCGGCCTCCCCGACGCAGTCCTCCTGGGTGGGGACATCACGAACTTCGGGTCGCCCATCGACGCAATTCGCGTGGTCCAGTTCATTCTCCAGTTCCCCAAGTTTCAGCAGCAGGTCCCCACCGTGCTCGCGGTGGCTGGCAATTGCGACTCGGCCGAGATCGACCGCCACCTCGGCGAAGCGGGCGTGGCCCTGCACGGACGCGGACGCGTGCTTGGACACTTGGGCATTCACGGTCTCTCGGCCATCCCCCCCTGGAAACGCGGCATGTACCAGTTCAGCGAAGACCAACTCGCGGCCGCCCTCGAAGCAGGATACGCCGAGATTCAATCGGCGCCGCGGCAAGTCCTCCTGGCCCACGTCCCGCCGCGCGGGCTGAAGGTCGACCGCACCTTCTTGCTCTTGCACGCGGGAAGTTCGGCCGTGCGATCGTTCATCGATCGGGTTCAACCCGCCTTGGCCTTCTGCGGACACATCCACGAAGGGCGCGGAATCGAAACGGTCGGCAAGACCCAGGTTGTCAACTGCGGCTTCGCGGGCCGCGGCCAATACGCCGTGGCGCAGATCGAGAAGGACGACGTCCACGTGTCGCTCTGCGACGTCCGTCTCTGAACCGATCGTGATCCCTGGTGCATCAGCGCGCGGCGTCCCCCGCCTTCGCAAGTCGCGCGACGATCCGATCCACGTCGAACACGCAGCCAGCCCAGGGGCCACCGCTGGCTTGTTGCAGGGCGGCCCAGAGGCGGGTCTCCTCGGGAAGCTGAGGATCGGGTGAAAGATCGGGATGGGGCGACCGCTCGGCCAGGACTTGCGTTGCTTCGTCGGGTGTGAACGAGCGCGAGGCGTCGCCCACCAGATCGACGGTCCCTTCCAGCCGGTTGCGGTCGATGACGATGCGGATGCGATCGCCATCGCGGACCTTGCCCAGCGGCCCGCCGGCCAACGCCTCCGGCGCCACCAGCCCGATGCACGCCCCGGTGCTGACGCCGGAAAACCGGGCGTCGGTCACTACGGCCACTTCGCGGCCCCAAGACAAGTAGCGCAAGGCGGACGTGATCTGAAAGACCTCTTCCATGCCCGAGCCCAGCGGCCCTCGGCCCATCAGCACCAGCACGTCGCCCGGCCGAATCGGGCGGCCGCTTTGTCCTTTGATTGCTGCGATGGCGTCCGTCTCGCGGCAGAAGACGCGCGCGGGCCCGGTCTTGCGGAACACGCCGTCGGGGTCGAGGACGCGCGGGTCGATGGCCGTGCTCTTGATCACCGAACCGTTGGGGGCGAGGTTTCCCCGCGGGAAGCAGACCGTGCTGGTCACGCCCAGTTGCTTGGCCCGATCGGGGCTGAAGATCACGTCGTCCGGATCAACGCCGTCCTCTTGGCGAAGCCTGTTGCGCAGGGCCTGGCGGCGCGGCGACTGCTCCCACCAGCAAAGCGCCTCGCCGAGCGTGACGCCCGCGACCGTGAGGGCCCCCAGGTTCAAGAGCCCCAGTTCGCGGAGATGGAGCATCACTTCCGGGACGCCGCCCGCCAGATAGGCCCGCAGCGTGGGATGATGCACCGGGCCGTTGGGCAGCACGTCGACCAGGCGCGGCACGCGGCGATTCACTTCGGTCCAGTCGTCGATCCCCGGACGCGGCAGACCGACGGCATGGGCGATCGCCGGCAGGTGCAGGATCAAGTTGGTGGAGCCG
>CAZFKF010001010.1:0-2811 GCA_964518805.1 uncultured Planctomycetaceae bacterium
GAATGGAACGGCAAGTATCGCGATACGATGCGCCGCTTCTGGAAGGGCGACGGCGGCATGGTCTCCGAGTTCGCCACGCGCCTGTGCGGCTCCAGCGACCTCTACGAATGGTCGAGCCGCCGGCCGCACGCCAGCGTCAACTTCATCACCTGCCACGACGGCTTCACGCTTTCCGACCTGGTCAGCTACAACGACAAGCACAACGAGGCCAACGGCGAAGAGAATCGCGACGGCACGTCGGACAACATCAGTTGGAATTGCGGTGCGGAAGGCCCTACCGACGACCCCGCCATCAACACGCTCCGCGAAAAGAAGAAGCGGAGCCTGCTGGCCACGCTGCTGTTCTCGCAAGGCGTTCCCATGTTGTTGTCGGGTGACGAAGTGGGCCATTCGCAGCGAGGCAACAACAATGCCTATTGCCAGGACAACGAAATCGCCTGGCTTGCTTGGGAACGCACCCCGGACCAGGAATCGCTCTTGAAGACCGTGCGACAGATGATCCGCGTCTTCCACGATCAGCCGGTGTTTCATCGCCGCCGTTTCTTTCACGGCAAGGCCATCCGCGGCGCCGAGGCCCCCGAGATCGAGTGGCTCGAACCCACGGGAAAGCCCATGTCCGACGAGGCGTGGCACGCCCCCTTTGTACGCTGCCTGGGCGTGCAGCTCTCGGGCGAGAACATCGACGTCAACGAGCACGGCGAGGTGATCCAGGGCGATTCGATCCTCATGTTGTTCAACGCCGACCACACGAACAAGATCGCCTTCACCCTGCCCAAGCCCAACAACGAACCCTGGGAGATCCTCTTCGACACCGCGGGTCCCAATCCCGACGCGGCCCCCGAAGTCGGAGCAGTCTATGAACTCGAGCCGGTCTCGGTCGTGATGCTCCGCTCCGCGATTGTAGCCGACGAAGGGAACGCCTGAAGCAGGACGAAGCAGAGAACCGCAGACGCGGAGAAATCGGCGGCGGCCAAGAGCCCGGCAACCGTCTTCGCCTTGGAGTCTTTTTGCCTGCTGTCAGCGGGCCGCGGCGTGGCCCGCCCGGGCGGGACCCCAATTCCACGCCCAGTACCAGTAGTCTTCGAGAAGCTGGAAGTTGGGATCGTCGTCGGGCACTTCGAGGTCCACCAAAGGCAGCGTCAGGACACTTCCAGAAGTGCGAGCCAGGCAGACCAGCCCCCGGCCGAGATCGATGCCCGGCCGCATCGGCGAGAACAAGCCGACGACGGCAACCTTGCGCACCGTCCGGTCATCGAGCGCGCAATACTCGGCCTGAAACGGGATCGAAAGGCGCACGCGGAGATACTCGTAGTAGGCCGAAAGCGATTTCGGATGGACCGAGGGCAAGGTCCGGCCGCTGGAAAGCCCGAACACGGAGGCGATTCGGTCTTCTCGGGTTGCGCCCGTGAAAGGACGGTAGTGGTGCTCGACCTTCGAGCCGGGGAGAGGGACCGGAGACAATCCCGCGGAATTTGGGAAGCCTCGATAAGCTGCCTGAGTAGCCGAAGCCATTGCGAGCTCCTTTGCATTCCATTGCGAAGCGATTCCCCCGGGACATCGCTCGCACGTCCATTCTAGCAGATCCGTCAAGGAATCCGCGCGGCGCTGGCACAACTCCGACAAAGGGAGGGAAGGTGCTAGCACGCCTCCGTCGCAGTCGCCGTCACGGAGTCCAACTGGACCGTCTATACGGTCCGTAACGACCGAGGGTGCGGCGAAATCGCCGAGCGAGGCCGCGCGTTGTGCCGCGTGGGGAGAGGCACGCCGTTTGCTGCGGGGCCTACCGCCCCCGTTGTGCTGGCTGCCTCGAGATCGACGCGGCGCGGATAGGGGTCGGCGCACGTCGTCGGGTGTGGTCTTCCCACCGGCAGCGGTTAAGGGTAAGATCGATCTCGGTCAACAGTCGCAGGAGTCGACGGAACCGCGGTCATGGACGACGCACGTCTGGTTGAGCTGCTTCGACAATTCTCGCGTTGCCTGGAGAACCCGGACCCGGAGCAGAACCCGCTCCAGGAAATCGAACTGCTCGGCGAGGCGGCCGTGCCCAGGCTGATCGAGGCTCTCGATCACGAGGAGGCGTTCATCCGCCGCATGGCGGTCTGTGCGTTGGGCTGTCTGCATTCTCCCCAGGGCGGCCCGTTCGACGTGGCTTCCGCAGTCTTCCGCTTGGAAGCGGCCGTCGAGACCGATCCCGACTCCTTGGTTCGACTCTATGCGGCCGAAGCGCTGTGGATGATCTGCGAGACCAAGGAAGCCATCCAAGTTCTCGTCGGCGGACTGCAGGACAATCAGGCGGAAGCGCGGCGCTGTGCTGCTCGGATGCTGGGAGAGGTCGGGCCGGCAGCCCATGAGGCGGTCGAGCCGCTGATCGCAGCCCTGGCCGACTGCGACGTCGTGGTCCGCCGTTACGCCGCCGAGAATCTGGCGGCCTTCGGACCGGCGGCGACGAGCGCCTTGCCGAGTCTCGAACCGCTGCTGGGCGAGGACGAGTGGACGCAACTCGTCGGCGCCGAGGCGATTCTCAAGATCGCTCCTGCCCGCAGCCAGGATCTCGGCCCCGTCCTTGCCGAGGCGCTTCGAAGCGGTTCGCCTCGCATCCGGCATCGCGCCACCCAGGCCCTGGGGGAACTGTTGCTGGCGGGCGGACTCGCCGTCTCGGAACTCGTCGACGCGCTGGACGACGAGGACGAGGTGGTGCGCACCGGGGCGCTCTGGGCCCTCGGGCAACTGGGCGCGGCCGCCGCGCAGGCCACGTCCGCGCTGATCGCCATTCTTCAAGGCCACGGCATGGATGGCGAAGACGTTCTCGTC
>CAZFKF010001011.1:0-2809 GCA_964518805.1 uncultured Planctomycetaceae bacterium
CTTCCCTTCGGTCTGCTGGAGCAGGACCTCCAGGTCTTTCAAATCGTGGCCGGATACGGCAATCGCTTTGCCGGGAACGTGCCCCATCAATACTTTCGCCGGTGTCTGCTTCCCGTATGCGCCGGTGTTGGCCGAATCGAGTAATTCCAGAACGCGCACGCTGATTTCGCCGCAGCGCATATTCATGGCGATCAACTCATCCACCGATGGATTGGGCTGGGTCAAAAAATCGAGAGCTTCGTGCATGAACGCGAAAACGACATCGTCGTCTTTACCCAAAATATGCGCATGATCGGCGTACGCCGCTGCGCCTTTTAATCCATAGGTCAAAAGTTCTTGCAGGCTGGTGATATCTTCCCCCGCGCTTTTAATCCGATTGATGATCGAAACCGCTTCCCCTTGCTTGATAAGGCTGTTAATTTCGGGAGCCGGAGAGAACGTGGACGCGCCATTAAAGGATTCCGGTTGTTTGCCCTGCTTATGGCAGGCCTCCAGATAGACCTGGCGGGCTTTCTCTCGAATTGAGACGGCTTTCTGGATCATGTCCGCCACGTAATTGATCGAGCGGTGGCACATGACGCAGTTCAGGTCGGCGGTATGCGCGTTCTCGAACTGGTCGATGGTCGAATTCCCGCTGAACGTGGCCACCAGGGTGATGCCGCAGCGTTCCAGGAGTTGTTCGAGCACGAACGCGTCGCCGCCGATGTTGTACTCGCCCAGAAGCCCGATGCGGAACTTGCCCGGACCGACCGTATCGTTGCGGCCGATCACATGCTTGAACAACTGGTTGTTGGCGATGTGGTGTCCCGCCGACTGGCTGACGCCCTTGTAGCCCTCGCAACTGAAGGCGAAGACGTTGATGCCGAGTTTCTCCTTCATCTCACGGGTGACGGCGTGCACGTCGTCGCCGATCAGTCCCACCGGGCAGGTCGCGAACACGGCGATCGCCTTGGGGTGAAACAGGTCGTAGGCTTCCTGGATCGCCGCGCGGAGCTTTTTTTCGCCGCCGAAGATGATCTCCTCGTCCTGCATGTCGGTCGAGAAGCAGTACGTCATGAAGTTGTCGTGTTCCGACGTCGGAGGCCGGGTCTGGTTGCGGCGGGTCAGCCACGAGTAGAATCCGCAGCCGATCGGGCCGTGGGTGATGTTGACGATGTCGCGAGTCGGCCCGAGCACCACGCCCTTGCAGCCCGCATAGGTGCAGCCGCGCTGCGTGATGATCCCCGGCGTCGTGCGTACGTTGGCGAGGATTTCTGGCGAAGGCGCGCCGGGCTCCTTGTCGTTGACAACGATTTGCTGGGCTCGCTTGCGGGCCACCTTGGGAGGGTAAACCTTGAGCAGCTCTTGCCGGACTTCTGCGGCGTTCATCCTTGTTTCAGTAGACATCGGATTGGAGGGAATCGGGGTTCAAGGTTCGGAGGATCAGCGACCTCCACAACGCGCCGGCGTCGTGGAGTGCGGCATCGCACCGCCGGGGTCTTGCGCCGCACGGCATAGCCTTGGCAGCGGCAGGATCAGGCTCACACCACGGTTTCGTCAAGCGCCGCGTCGCCGGTTTCGCCCGTGCGCACGCGGCACGCGTCGCGTACCGGCATGACAAAAATCTTGCCATCGCCGGGACTTCCAGACTGATTGACCTCGATGATCGTGCGCACCACCGATGAGGCTAGGTCGTCCGGCACAACGACGTTCACCAGGCGCTTGGGCATCAATTTCGGCCCGGGCCCAAGCTGCACGATGGCCTCTTCGCAGCCCGCCTCGGCGCCTTTGAGGAGCAGGTAGTCGACCTTTCCGCGCCCGCGTCCCACGACCTTGTGGGCCGTGAAGGAAACCACTCCGGCGGCGGCCAAGGCGCGCTTGGTCTGGTTCATCTTGTTCATGCGGATAACGGCCACAATTTCCTTCATGCCAGTCTCCCGTGATTCGCGGCGTTGCTTCAAGTAGCAGCTTCCGTGGCGACGGCCACCGACGCGATGTCTTCGCGGACGCCGGTGCGCACCGTGTAGACCTCGTCGATCGGGGAGACGAAGATCTTCCCGTCGCCATACGCTCCCTCGGCCGAAGTCCGGGCGGTCTTCATGATCACGTCGACCACGAAATCCTTGTCGGCGTCGTTGACGACCGTGAACACCATCTCCTTGGGCAGCTCGTCGTAGGTGACTTCGCCGACGCGCATGCCCCGCTGCTTGCCGCGTCCATACACGTCGATTTTGGTGACTGCCGAGAAGCCGGCCTCCAGCAGTGCGGCCAAGACCGCCTCCGACTTCTCGGGCCGAATGATTGCGCGAATCATGATCATCGTGAAATCCTCTGTCGTTGATACCGAGAGAATACGTGTGGTTTGTCGGGGATGTAGCGTCTCTCACACGCCCATCTCACACCGTCGCCAGGCCATATTCGAGAAGCAGGGCCTCCAGGTCATTGATGGCCAGAGGCTTGGGGATCACGAACATCTCGTTCTCGTCGATCGCCGTGGCGAGGTGCCGGTACTCGTCGGCCTGCGCGCACTGGGGATTCCACTCGATGACCGTCTTCTTCTGGATCTCGGCCCGCTGCACGTCGTTGTCGCGGGGGAGGAAGTGAATCATCTGCGTGCCGAGTTGGCGGGCAAACTGGTCGATCATCTCTCGCTCGTTGTCCACGCGCCGGCTGTTGCAGATCAGGCCCCCGAGGCGCACGCCGCCGGCCTCGGCGAACTTCACGATGCCCTTGCAGATGTTGTTGGCGGCGTACATGGCCATCATCTCGCCGGAACAGACGATGTAGATCTCCTCGGCCTTGCCGTCGCGGATGGGCATGGCGAAGCCGC
>CAZFKF010001012.1:0-2807 GCA_964518805.1 uncultured Planctomycetaceae bacterium
GCGCGGAATCGCGGCAGGTAGCGCCCCTCGGGCTGGAAATGAACCGGGGACGCGAATTCCCGCCAATACCAGGCCACGCCGTGGTAATCGGGAAACACGTCCTGGATGACCCACGGGACTCGGGTCGTTTTCGCCTCGGGACGCGGCGACTCGAACCATCGCTCCCCACGTCCTTCGTTCTTGGGATCGGTGGCGATGAGCCAACCCGGGCCGTCGAGCGAGACGACCTGGGTCGGCTTGCCGATGCCCGCCGCCGAGCCTTGCTTGGAGGAAACGGCCGCCGCTGCCGCGGTTCGCCCGTAGACACATCCCGACAACTCTTCGGTCACGCCTACAAATCGCCGGTCTCCCCACATAAGCGACGCCTTGTACCGGACTGAATAATAACCGGGTGGTAGCGGAGGAGCCAGCGCCGCTTGGAACGCCGATTCGCGCAAGAGCGTCACCGCCGGCAATCGTGACGTTTTGGCACTGCGCCAATCCGCGGCCTCCAAATCCAGGACGATCTGGCTGACTTCCCGCGGCACGCAGGGGGCGAATGTTTCGTCGAGCGTGAAGCGCCATGCCGGCTGTTGCGACGAAGAAGGCGGTGCCGGCGTTGGGGAGTGGAGCCGGATTCTTGCCGCCTGGGCGAACGCCTGGAGTTTATTCTCGGGATCGAGCCGCAGGTCGAACTCCGCGATCGCCTTGTTCCAGACGCGGAATTCGTCGATCCGGCCGTGAAAGCACCGGGCCGGGTCGTTGATGCTGTCGCCCACGCGGAGCGTGTTCGGCGAAGGGAGCATGGCCGCAGACTGCCGGGCCACGGCGACCGGAATGCCGTTAAGGCAGAATCTCAGCTCATTGGGGGTCTTCACGATCGCGATGTGCTGCCATGCGCCGGCGGTCAATTGGACCGGCCGAGTCACGACCCACCGGCCGGAACCGCGGCCGATGGCGGCGTAGAATCGGTTGGTGTTCTCGCCGTCCTGCTCGACCGCAAACCCCACGCCGCCGTGCCCGTGGTTGCCGAAGACGTCCGCGTTGCGATGCTGACGCCCGGCGGGGTTGACCCAGCATTCGACGGTGAAGGCCGGCCCGAGGTTCGCCAGGTTAGTGCCCGAATCGACGTAGGTCGCCTGTCCGTCGAGGGCCAGGCAGGGGCCGGTCTTGCCGTCGACGAACCGGGGATGGCCGGCCAAGGTGCCGTCGTGCTTCGCGCCGGAGCTGTCGGCCGCGTTGCCGTCGAAGCGATATTCCAGGATCAAGCCATCGCGCGAAGCTTCCCCAGCATGTGTCCTCGGCTGGGCGGACCAGGCAGCAAGGAGGCATGCGGCGATCGACGCCATGATCCTCACGCAAAGCCGCTGCGCGATCGACGGAGGTCGTGAAAACATGTCCATCCTCCTCTGGCGCGTGCATGGGGTGATTCCGGGCGTACCTATGCCTAGCACGGTGCCGTTGCGCCGTCAAGGGTTGGCGCTATTTGTCTGCCGGTTCGACTTGCGTTACAATCGGCCACATTCGGCATCCAGCGCGCGACCAAGGAGAATAGAAGCGATGAGAGTCTCGATATGGCTGTTCGTGGGTTTCGGCGTGGCGGCAGCAGCCTCGACACAGGCGGCTTCGCCGGAGCGTCTGGAGGCCGTGCCGGTGGCGAAGGTCGTGATCGACGACGCGTTCTGGGCCCCCAAACTCAAGGTCTGGCGCGAGGTGACGATCCCGGATTGCCTGGCCAAGTTCGAGAAGGACGGGGCGATCGTCAATTTCGAGAACGTGCGCGACGGCAAAGGCGCCGGCACGCACGCCGGGCCGCCGTGGTACGACGGACTGATCTACGAAATGATCCGCGGCTGCGCCGACTTCCTGGCGGTGCGCCGCGATCCGGCCCTCGAGGCGCGCCTCGACGCCTATATCGAGAAGATCGCCGCGGCGCAGGCCAAAGACCCGACCGGGTATCTGGAAACCTGGACGATGCTGAAGGAGCCCGACCACCGCTTCGGCACCGGCGGCGGCAACGACAACTGGCAGCACGACGTGTACAACGCCGGAGCGATGTTCGAGGCCGCGGTACACTACTACCGCGCCACGGGCAAGACGCCGCTGGTGAAGATCGCGGCCCGCATGGCCAACTACATGGCCGATTTCATCGGCCCGGCGCCGCGCAAGAACGTCGTCCCCGGCCACTCGATCGCCGAAGAGGCCCTGGTGAAGTTCTATCGCCTGTTCGTCGAACACCCGGAATTGAAACAGCAGATGCCGGTCGCCGTCGACGAGAACCGTTACCTCCGTCTGGCCGAGTTCTTCATCGAGGCCCGCGGGCATCACGAGGGGCGCGCCAGTTTCGGCCCTTACGGGCAGGACCACAAGCCGGTGTTCCAGCAGGAGAGCATTGAGGGGCACGCGGTGCGGGCCACGTTGATGGCGGCGGGCGTGACGGCCATCGCCGAAGCCAATAACCGCCCCGAGTACGCAACTGCGGCCCGCCGCCTCTGGGAAAACTTCATCGGGCGCAGGTTGTACATCACCGGCGGGGCCGGGGCAATCGCCGGCAACGAGGCCTTCGCCCCCGACTACGTCCTGCCCAACGACGGCTACTTGGAGACCTGCGCCGCCATCGGCGGGGCGTTCTTCGACCACGACCTGAATCTCCTCACCGGCGAGGCCCGCTGCGCGGACGAACTCGAACGCGTGCTCTACAACAGCGCGCCGGCCGGCGTGTCGCTGGCCGGCGACACGTATTCGTACGTCAACCCGCTCCAATACGAGCGCGGGCACTCGCGGTGGAAGTGGCACGGCTGCCCCTGCTGCCCGCCGATGTTCCTGAA
>CAZFKF010001013.1:0-2805 GCA_964518805.1 uncultured Planctomycetaceae bacterium
GGCTCGCACTTGTCGGAGTTCTTCAACCACCAGTTGCGCGAGTACTACACCCAGGACCAGATCCTCAAGACGCTGCGCCGGTGCGAAGAGACGGGAATCAATGCCTGGCAGTCGGGCTTCGGGAACTTTGACCTGTACCGGCGATATGTCGACGCGGGCGGCAAGATGCACTTCCTCTCCATCGAGGCCGGCAAGGGCGTGCCCGCAATCCTCCCGAAGCTCGCCAAGGGCGGCTGCGTCGGCGTGGCCCACCATGGCGAGGTCACCGATTCGCTCTTCAAGCAGGGGAAGATCGACCAGATCCACGATTTCCTGAAGCGGGTGCATGACGCAGGGCTGCCGGCCGGCATCTCGACGCACATGCCCGACGTGGTTGACTGCGTCGAGTCCAAGGGCTGGGAACTCGACTACTACATGACCTGCGTCTACGAGCGGCACCGCAGCCGCGAGGCCCTCCAGAAACTGCTCGGCCACGTACCGATCCCCGTGGGCGAGGTCTACTTGGAAAGCGACCCTCCCCGAATGCACGCGGCCATCCGCAAAACCAAGCGCCCATGCCTGGCCTTCAAGATCATGGCCGCCGGCCGGCTTTCGGAACACGCCGATTGGGTCGAGCAGGCATTCCGCCAGACCCTAGAGGGAATTAAGCCCACCGACGGGATCATTATCGGCATCTACGACCGCTACAGCAATCAGCCGGCCGAAGATGCCGGTTTCGTTCGCCGGTATAGTTCTTTGAGTCGGGCAGTGTGAATTCTCGGAAGCCCCGGGCCGAGCGCGCTTGGGAAAGGCCCGCAACGAGCAGGCACGCGAGGAGTAGATCGATGTCCATCGCCGACGAACTGCGTAAGCTCGATGAATTACGACGCTCTGGGGCGATTTCGGAGGAAGAGTACGCTCGGGCCAAGGCGGCGGTCATCGACGGGACCTCGCCCAATAGCGCCTCCGAACCCGCGTCTCCGTTTCCACTTGGCGGCGCTTCGCCAGACGAACAAGTCCGGCTTTGGGCCATGCTTCTGCACTTTTCGCAGTTTGCCGGCGTCTTGTTGCCGCTGGGCGGGCTGATCGTGCCGATCGTGCTTTGGCAAGTGAAGAAGAGTGAATTGCCTGAGATCGATGAGCACGGCAAGAACGTCGTCAACTGGATCATCTCGTCCCTGATCTATCTTGCCGCATCGATTCCTCTTGCGCTCATTGGAATCGGCATCCCCCTCGCAATGGTCGTCGCGGTGCTGATGGTGGCGTTCCCGATCGTCGGCGGCATCAAGGCCAACAGCGGCGAGGTCTGGAAGTACCCGCTGTCGATCTCGTTCTTCAAGTAAGTCTCGGCCGAGCGACGGCCCCAAAGGCGTCCGCTGTCTCCGAGATTTCGGAAGCCCATCACGCGAACGCCCGACTTCCCCGAATTGTCTCTTTTCGAGCCTACAGGGGACGCGACGCAAACTCTACTCCCCAACTCGGGGCAATCGCGCTCCCGGAAAGGGTTTGTCGGAGGGGCCCTGGGCCCTTGTTCCGCCGTTGGGCGGGGGGTAAGATAGGCGTTTTGTTCGACTTGGGAGTCTCGTATGCGACATGTCCTGTCGGCCTTGGTGCAGAACCGGCCTGGGGTGCTTTCGCACATCTCGGGCATGCTGGCCTCGCGCGGTTACAACATCGACAGCCTGGCTGTCGGGGAGACTGAGGACCCCCGGCTGTCACGGATGACCTTTGTGGTCGTCGGCGACGACAGCATTCTGGAACAGGTCCGCAAGCAGCTTGAGAAGATCGTGACCGTCGTGCGCGTGGACGACATCAGTTCGCAGGATCACGTCGAGCGGGACTTGATGCTTATCAAGGTGGCAGCCCAGCCTGGCCGACGGAGCGAGATCAACGAATTGGCCCAGATCTTCCGCGCCCGCATCGTCGACGTGGCCGCCGATATGGTGATGCTCGAGATCTCCGGCAAGGAGCAGAAGATCGAGGCCTTCATCGAGCTGATGCGGCCCTTCGGAATCATCGAACTGGTGCGGACCGGCCGGATCGCGATGGTCCGCGGCGCCAACAGCCATCCGCCGCAAGAGAGTTGAACGAGCCAATCGCTCGGCCATTCCTCCGCGTCCTCCGTGGTTGACCTTTTGATTTCACCACGGAGGACGCGGAGGGACTCGGAGGACGGCTGATCGTCGACAGACTCGAATACGTTGCGAATTACCATTACGCCAAGATTTCACAGGAGCCCGTTTTCATGCCCGCCAAGACTTACTACGATCAGGACGCCGATCTCTCGCTGCTGAAGAACAAGACGATTTCGATCCTGGGCTATGGCTCGCAAGGGCACGCCCACGCCCAGAACCTGCGAGACAGCGGTTGCACGGTCCTGGTGGCCGAACTGCCCGGCACGCCCAACCACGAACTGGCGGTCAAGGACGGCTTCCAGCCGGTTTCGACCGAAGAGGCGGTCCAGAAGGGCGACATCATCACCATCCTCCTGCCCGACGAACTCCAGGGCGACGTCTTCCGCAACCAGATCCGCGCCCACCTCAAGCCCGGCAAGTTCATCGTCTGCTCGCACGGGTTCAACGTTCATTTCGGCCAGTTCGAGGTGCCCAAGGGGGTCTCGACGATCCTGGTCGCGCCCAAGGGGCCGGGCCACCTGTTGCGTGCCGAGTTCGTCAAGGGCGGCGGCGTGCCTTGCCTCATCGCCCTCGGCGAGGGCGCCGCGGACAACGCCATGGCCGTCGGCCTGGCCTATGCCAAGGGCATCGGCGGCACCCGGGCGGGCGTCATCCAGACCACCTTCGCCGAAGAGACCGAGACCGACCTGTT
>CAZFKF010001014.1:0-2805 GCA_964518805.1 uncultured Planctomycetaceae bacterium
GCTTTTGCACGCGGAGGTGGCGGCGGACGCGGCGGCGGAGGTGGTGGTGCTCGCGGAGGCGGGGGATATGGCGGCGGAGGCGCACGTGGCGGCGGAGGCTTTTCCGGCGGAGCACGTCCTGCACCAAGCCCGTCGGTCAACCGCAGTCCTTCCATGAGCCGGGCGGCTTCTTCGCCCGCCATGAGTCGCCCCGCTGCCAGCCGACCTGCGCCATCAAGTCCCGGCCCCCGGCCCTCGGCAGGTGGCGGCCCGGGATCCGCGGCCAATCGAGCGGGGCAACTTCCCGCCGCGCGTTCTGGCGCCGGCGGCGAGGCCACGGGCCGGTCGGCCATGCAATCGCCGCAGTCCTATCAGCGGCCCAGCCAAAGCCAGCTCAGCAGCTTCCTCGGCCTCCCCCAGCAGACGCAGGCAGGCGCGCGCAGCAGCCCGCCGGCAGCCAGCCAATTGCCTAGCGGGGGACAGGGCATCCAGTCCAAGACCATTACCACGCCTGGCGGTTCGGAGATTACCATCGCCGGTGGAAGCGGTTCGCGAACCACCGCAGGCGGCGCGACCATTGGTGGGGCCGGAGCGGCTGTGAAGATCGAGGGGGCCGGCGGCAACACCGTCGTCAAGGGATCGGGCATCGCTGGCGCCAGCAAGGGCGACAGCGCGGTCATTGCGGCCGGATCACGCGCGGGCGTCGAGACCGCTTCCGGCGCAGCGGCCGCTCGCGGAAGCAGCGTTCGCGCCGCGACCGACGGCACGAACTCGGCCATCCGCGCCGGTAGCGCCGCCGGCGCCAGGGACGCCGCTGGCAACGCCATCGCGAATGTCCGCGGCGGATACGCCGATTCGTCCGGATATCGCCAAGGCGGTTCACTTACCGCCGCCCGAAATCAGTGGGGCTATACCGGCGCCGTCGCACGCGGCGGCTACGCCGCCGGCGGCACCGGGCAGGTTGGCGCCATCGCGGGCATCCGCGGCCCCGGCGGAAACGTGGTTACCGCCGGGCGCGGGGCTTCGTTTGTCAATGGACAGTTTGTCGGCGGCAGGGCATGGACCGCCGTCAATGGAGCGTACACACGCTGGGGATACTTTTCGCCAGGCTGGTACGGACGCTATCCCGGAGCGTGGTGGCCGGGCAAATGGGCGGTCGCGACCACGGCCTGGGCCACGGCCACCTGGGCACTTGCCGGCGCCTATTGCGGTTGCAGTGGCGAGGGGGCCTACTACGACTACGGCGGAAACGTGACTTACGACGACGGCAGTGTCTACTACGGCGAGGAACCGGTTGCCACGGCCGAGCAGTATTACCAAGAGGCCAGCCAGATCGCCGATTCCGGCCAGGAACCCCAGAATGAGGAGTGGATGCCGCTGGGGGTCTTCGCCATCATCGCCGAGCCCACCCAGACGCAGACCGAGAAGGTGGTCCAGCTTGCTCTGAACAAGGAAGGCATCGTCCGCGGAAACCTCCAGGACTTTCTCACTGACAAGGTCACTCCCGTGGTCGGCGCAGTGAACAAGGAGACCCAGCGTGTGGCCCTGAGACTCGAAGGCGTGGACTCGGTGGTCGTCGAGACGGGGCTCTACAACCTGACCAACGACGAAGTGCCGGTCCTCGTTCATCTCGGACCCGACCGCCAGGAGGCCCGAACACTCATCCGCCTCCAGCAGCCGGAGGGCCAGGAGCAACCGCAGGAGTAACCAAGTCGAATTCCGTCACCCGCAAATGCCGCTTGTAGTGCGGGCCTCCGCCCTGCGCGGCAATCGTGCGGCGAGTTCAGGCGGCCTCGGGCCGAAATCCGCGCTGCAAGCGGATTGCGCGAATCCATCGAATCCACTTAATCCGCCCCGAGGATTGTCTCTTCGGGAATGGGCTCGCCGCCTGCGTCGGGGTGGCCGCCGAGGATCATCAGGTATTCCAGCAAGGTCAAGTCCGGCGGGGACACCTTGGGAATGACCGTGTACCCGATTTTCAGGTCCTTGTCGTCCTGCGTGAGGGTGAAGTAGTTCAATCGGTGCGAAGGGCAGAATACCCCAGGCAAGAGACGGAAGCGTGCGCGCACGTGCTCCAACCGCTTCAGCCACGTGCCCGTGTTGATCACGTACCGCGGGCCCACCTTGCGCATCGAAACGGCGTGTGTGTGGCCGTAAATGAAGATGGCAACCGCGGGGTCCTTCTTGAACACCTCTTCGGCGGCGGCTAGATACTTCGATTCCTTCTGGATCTTCAGTCCTTCTGTCTGTTCGACGCCGAAACGGTGCAACGTTGCGCGGATGTCGTTCGCAACGAAATAGGCCGGGATTGCCATCACCAGGAGGAACGAGATCACCACCCCGTTGACCCAAAGCACCCAATCGAAGAGACTGCCCGTGATGCCGAAGCGGTCGCGCAGTCGGGCGCGGAAGACCTTGGTCGGCAGGACCCCGAGTCTCTCCAAGCCGCGGCCTGCGAAGACGACGCCACTCACGGTGAACAGCGCCAGGAACGGCAGAAGACACCAGCGAAGCAACGGGGTCATCTCCCGGTAGAAGTAGTTTGACCAGATCCAGCCGGGGATTGCCTCGTTCGGATACACGGACTCCAGGTCGTCGAGCCACGGGCTGTGGGCCCTTTCGGCGCCCTCTGCTGCGGCCGCAACCGCATGGGCCGTGATGAAGTAGCCGGGCGGGAGGCCGTAAGGGTTTCCAAAGTCGGGGAAGCGGTTGAAATCGTCGTGCTGGTTGCCGTGCTCGATCCAGATCTTTCGTCCGGCCATTTCGCGGGTGGTGTGGACGACGGGCTCCAGGACGATGTTCCACTGGGCCAACTCGTCCTTGTAG
>CAZFKF010001015.1:0-2801 GCA_964518805.1 uncultured Planctomycetaceae bacterium
GCCGACATCGCCGCCGCGTTAGACGCCGTAGGCTACGACGCCGCCGCCGTGCAGACCGGTTGCGTGACCCCGCTCAAGAGAGCGGTTCTGGCCCGAAGCCCCGTCCACAGCCTGGCGCAGAAAGCCAAGGCAACCGCCTCGGTCGCACCCGATGCCGCTCGCTATCCCCCCAGCGCGGCTAACGACGGGCTCCCGGCCACGCTCTACTGGCCCGGTGCGCTGGTGCAGAACAACACCGAGTGGCTCGAGTTGACCTGGGATCGGGCCCAGACCTTCCGGAAGGTGATCGTGCGATTCCTTCAACACCCGTCGATGTACGGGCGCACGATCCACTTACAGCGTGAGGTGGCGCCGGGCAAATGGCAGGATTTCGCCGCCACGGTGATCCCGGGCGACGCCTCCGCGCCGCACGCCGTGGCGACCTTCCACCTCACGCCGCCTGTCACGCTCGACAAGTTCCGCATTGTCAACTTGCTCGATCTGTTCGAGATCGAAGTCCACTAGCGAACCTTGCCTTGGGCCGCGAACTGCGGTCTAATGCGCATCGCGAATCGAGACCGCACGATTCCCGGATTCCCACGCGCTGCTAGTGCGGGCTTCAGCCCGTCGCGATGCGCGTTCTCCGGAAATCGGCGTCAACGGGCTGAAGCCCGCACTACCAGCGGAGGCGGCGAATCGCGCGACGTCGCCGGCAAGAGACCAACAAGGCTCGCATGCTCCCAGGAGGTGCCCTCATGCTTCGAGAACGATATCGGACCTCACCAATTCTACGTGCCGCCAACCTCGCGGCGCTGGCTCTCTTGACGCTTGGGACCACCGCGCGTGGCGAGGACAAGACCGTTGCGGAATGGCGGTTCGACAAGGCTGGCGATTTCCTCGGGTGGGAGAACTTCGGCATGATCGCCGACACGGCGGTCCGGGACGGTTCGCTTCATGGGCGCGCCACGGGCAGCGATCCGATCATCGTGGGCCCGCTGTTCGAGATCGCGGCCGATCCCGCCCAGTACGTCGAATTCTGCATCAAGGGCACGGCTCCGGCGGTGGCCGAACTGTACTGGACGGAAACGCAAGAAGGCCCCTACGGCGGGTTCAGCGCCGAGAAACACCGGATGTTCCACACCGAGGGCGACGGCCAGTTCCGCATCTATCGCGTATGGCCCTTCTGGCAGGCGGCCAAGAAGATCATCCGCCTGCGGTTCGATCCGCCCAACGCCGGCCAATTCGATATCCGCTGGATCCGCATCGCGAAGCAGCAAGATGCGGCCCCCTCGTCCGCCAAGGCATGGGGCCACGACGAGCTTCGCAGCCAGTGGCGGAACTCCAGGGACGCGGAAGCCGAGGGCCAGGGACCGATCGTGCTCAGCCCCCGGCTTGCGATCCGCGCGGCCGACCATCCGTTCGTCTGCGTGCGCATGGCCACCGATCGCCCGGGCAGCGGGCGGCTGTTCTGCGTCTCCAGCAGCCAGTTCGGCTGGGAAAGCGTCTCCTTTTCCCTCCGGCCCGACGGCAGACTGCACTCCTACAATATTCCCACCGGCTCCCTGAAGCACTGGCGCGACGAAATCCTCATGCTCGGCCTCCAGTTGCCGGGCGCAAAGGGGGGAACGCGGGTCGAATCGGTCGAGGTGGCGTCCGAGCCGCGTGGGCCGGCCGAACTGGAAGTCGCCTGGTTCGGGCCGTCCGAGGGCATCAACCGCGCCGGCCGGCCGGCCGGCGTGACCTGTACGCTGCGAAACCTTGGCGGCCAGGTTGCCGGGGACGTTGTGGCCCGCCTCCAAGTGCCGCCGGGAGTGAAGGTGCTCGACGGACCCGAGAAGAGAATCCCGCGGCTCTCGCTCTATCTGCCCAAGACCGTCGATTGGAAAATCCAGGCTGACGCCCCCGCCAAGTTCGACCTGGCGATCACGGTTTCCGCCGCCGGCGCCGAAGCGGTCTCGGCCCGGGCTTTACTGGAATTGACCGCGGCCCCGCAGGTCGCCAAGGGCTCGTACGTGCCCGAACCCAAGCCGGTGCGGAGCAAGTACGAAATCGGCGCGTTCTACTTCCCCGGATTTCCGACCACCGGTCAGTGGCAGCCGATCCGCGACTTCCCCAACCGCAAGCCGATCCTCGGCTGGTACGACGAGGCGAATCCCGAGTGCGCCGACTGGCAGATCAAATGGGCCGTCGAGCACGGCATCAGCTTCTTCATGGTCGACTGGTACTGGTGCAAGGGCAGCCGGCACCTCGAACACTGGGTCAAAGACGCCTACGGGAAGGCCAAGTACCGCAAGTACCTGAAGTGGGCCGTGATGTGGGCCAACCACAACCCGCCCCAAACGCATTCCGTCGAGGACTGGCGCAGCGTGACCCAATATTGGGTCGACCACTGCTTCAGCATGCCCGAATACTACCGCATCGATAACCGGCCGGCCGTGTTCATTTGGGCCCCGCAGAACGTGCGAAGCGACCTGGGCGGCAGCAGCCAGGCGGCCAAGCTCTACGCCATGTCGCAGCAGATGGCCAAGGCGGCCGGATACCCCGGCATCTATTTCGCCGCTATGAGTTCGCACGACAACCCCGAGCGGAGTAAGGAACTGGTGAGCGAAGGCTTCGAGGCGGCCACTACGTATCACGGCTTCCAGCTTGCGCACCAGCGGGCCAAGAGCGACCGCTTCCCCTTCTCCGCCCTGTTGGACACCTGCCCCGAGTTGTGGCGCGACGCCGAGAAGTCGGCCCAGGGCCTGCGCTATCTGCCGATCGTCGACACCGGCTGGGACGACCGGCCCTGGCACGGCGACAAGTCGGTGGTCATGTACGGA
>CAZFKF010001016.1:0-2801 GCA_964518805.1 uncultured Planctomycetaceae bacterium
GTCCGCCGAAGCGGCGGCTGTCACTGCGGCGACAACCAGCCCTGCTGCCAGGGCAAACGCGTTGGGATGCCAAATCGTCATGCTTCACCTGCTCACTGCGTTGAATGGATGCCAAGGTCGCAGGCACACTCCGTGTGTCGTCCGCTGCGGCGTTCCAGCTACGGCACACGGAGTGTGCCTGCCACGCTTCTTGGGCCGCCGCTTATTATAGTTATGCTGTCGGGCACGCACAGTCCCCGGCGACCCCTTCAAGATGGGAGGAATTGGGCGGCGTGCTCTCGTATCATATTCGCTGGGAGGCGGGCTTCGGAATTCTCGAGGGCCTCGGAAGTCTCTCTGATCATCGCGGTTTTGTAGCACGGTTACAGGAGCATCACGGTCTCATGGCAGATGCAGAAGGACAACGACACCCCGCGGCGTTGGGCATCGTCCACCGGCAGAGCGGCGATCCGAATCGAATCCAACAGCTCGGCCCCTATCGCCTGGAGACGCTCCTCGACCCTGAAGAGGAGGGCACGGGGATCGTACACCGCGTTTACGTGGCGTCCCGAGAGCGGACGAGCGTGAGCTACCACAAGATCGCCGAGGAATTCTATTTCGTCATGTCCGGCAGCGGCACGGCGATTCTCGACGGGCGGGAGTACCGGCTGGCAACGGGCGACTTCCTCCGCCTGCCGCCCGGCACGACGCACGGCTTCGTCACCGGCGACGAGCCGCTCGACATGCTCAACATCCAGACGCCCGGCTGCCGTCCCGACCGCGACGTCTACTTCGTCGGCGGCCCGCCGCCGGAAGGATTTGGGACTTAGCGCAGCGCGAGGCGTTTGTACTTGCTGCGGCGATGGGCCAGGCGGTCGGGGTCTTCGGCCAACACGGCGGCTTCGTAGGCCGCGAAGTTGCCTTCGAACCACCGCGTCTTGCCGTTGCCCTCCATAATCAACAGGTGCGTGGCGATGCGGTCGAGGAAGAACCGGTCGTGGCTGATCACCAGGGCGCAGCCGGGGAAATCGAGCAGCGCCTGTTCGAGAACGCGCAGCGTGGCCACGTCGAGGTCGTTGGTGGGCTCGTCCAGCAGCAGCAGGTTTCCGCCGCGGCGGAGCATCTTGGCCAGGTGGATGCGGTTTCGCTCGCCGCCGGAGCACTCGCCCACGGCCTTCTGCTGCTGCGAGCCGCGGAAGTTGAACCGCGAGACGTAGAGCCGCGAATTGACCGTGGCATTGCCGAACGTGAGCGTGTCCTGCCCGTCGGTAATCTCCTCGAAGATCGTCTTCTCGTCGTCCAATGCGTCGCGGTGCTGATCGACGTAAGAGAGGACCACGCTCGGGCCGAGTTCGATCGTGCCCGCGTCGGGCGGCTCCTGGCCGACGATCAAGCGCACGAGCGTGGTCTTGCCGGTGCCGTTGGGGCCGATCACGCCCACCACCGCGCCGCGCGGCACGTTGAACGTGCAACCGTCGAGGATCTTGGTGGGCTGGCCGCCGATCGTGTAGCTCTTGGCCACGTTGTTGATCGTGAGCACCTTTTCGCCCAATCGCGGTCCCGGCGCGATCTGGATGATCGCTTCGCTTTTCGAGTCGATCTCCCGGTTGGCGAGTTGTTCGTAGGCCTTGATGCGGGCCTGGTTTTTTTGCAGGCGTCCTTGGTGCGAGTTGCGGATCCACTCCAGTTCCCGCTGCAGGGTCTTCTGCCGCTGCGTCTCCTTCTTCTCGATGACCCGAAGGAGTTCCGCCTTCTGCTCGAGCCACGACGAGTAGTTGCCCTCGAACGGCAGCCCGCGGCCGTTCTCCAGTTCGAGAATCCACTTGGTGATGTTGTCGAGGAAGTAGCGATCGTGGGTGACGATGATCACGGTGCCGGGGTATTCGCGGAGGGCCTGCTCGACCCATTGGATCGTTTCGGCGTCGAGATGGTTGGTCGGCTCGTCGAGCAGAAGCAGATCGGGTTTCTCCAAGAGGGCCATGCAGAGGGCCACGCGGCGCCGCTCGCCGCCGGAAAGCTGGCGCACGAAGGCGTCGTCGGGCGGTAGCACCAGGGCGTCGGAGGCGATGTCCATCAACCGGTCGATCTCCCACCCGCCCGTGGCGTCGATCTTCTCCTGGAGTTGCGACATTTCCTCCATGAGCTTGTCGAAGTCGTCGTCGGGTTGGAGATCGGCCATGCGGGCAGAGACGGCGTTGAAGCGGTCGACCAGGTCCTGGATCGGCTGAACCGCCGTGCGCAAGTTCTCGCGCACCGTCTTGTCGAGATCCAACTCCGGCTCCTGGGCCACGTAGCGCACGCGCATTCCCTTGGCCAGCGTGGCCGTGCCGTCGATGTCCTTGTCGATCCCGGCCATGATCCTCAGGAGCGTCGACTTGCCCGCCCCGTTCTCGCCGACCACGCCGATCTTGGCGCCGTAATAGAACGAGAGACTGATGTTCTCGAGCACGACCTTCTCGCCGAAGGTCTTACTGACGTTGCGCATCTCAAAGATGAACTGTGGGGCCATGAAGGGACTCGCAAATTGGCGTACGTAGTGAATCGGTTTGCAGGACGTGTTGGGCGATCGGAGACCGGCGGAGCGAACGACGGAGGCCGCCTCAGCGGCGGTCTTGTCCGAACGCCGCGAGGGCGTCCTCCTGGTCGTGATGGATCTCGAAAAGCCGGTCCAGCCCGGTGATCGCCAACGGTTCGCGAACTTCCGCGGAAAGGCTGCACAGCTTCAGCCATACGCGGCCTTGGCATTTCTTGTGCAGCACAATGAGCGCTCCGATGAGGGCCGAGGACAGGGTCGCCACGCCGCCGAAATGAAGGAGCATCTT
>CAZFKF010001017.1:0-2795 GCA_964518805.1 uncultured Planctomycetaceae bacterium
CGTCTGTCGGCCGCCGCCCCCCACCCGGCGCGGAGCGTGCGGTAGCGACCCTCTTCCGGGTGTCCGAGAACGCGGTCCAGCAGAATATAGGTTGCCAGCCGGGCAGACCACACGCCGATCAGTCCGGCCGCCAGGATGCGGCGCGGCAGATAGCCGTCCGACGTCGCCGCGAAGAAGACGCCCAGGATGCCGACGGCAGCAGCCCACCCGGCGTCCACAATTCCCGCGTTGCCTGTTCGGCGCTGCACCAGCCAAAGCACGGCCATCAGGGTGGAAACGATCACCACTCCGAGAAAGACCTGCATCTCAAGGGCCAACACCATAATCGTTGCCCTCCGCAATTCATCATCGCGGCCACAATCGGCTGCCCCACATGTTCAGTCGCCCCCCGGCGGTCTACGGCGCCTTCTGCACTGCTCGACTTCTCACCGATCTGCCAATTTCGGGCTCTTGGATCTCTTCCAGGCCGTCGCCGTTTTGCCGTGGCGACGCGACCCGTGGCGCTAGACTGCGGCATCGAGCGGCCGAGGGACACTCGCCAGGCTGCACGGCGTCGTTGACATCATAGAACGTGGGAGGCTCGTAGGTCCAACCCTGGGCCAGTCGCCTTTCCTCCTGCCGAATCTTCCACAAGACAAACGGGCCCCCGATCGCCGCGGAGAATCGCGACTTCCAGCCGAACTCGCGGTTCATTGCCTCAAGCAGCCGCGACACCTGAGCGTACAGAGTCGCATTGCCGCGGAAATACCGCTTGGCGGCCCCGACGACCGCGGAGTACGTGGTTGCCATCCCCTCGACTTCCCAGGCAAAGCGCCGGCGAATCCGCGGATCCGTGTGGGTCTTGTATCGTTGCCAACCGGCCAAGGTGGTTCGCAGCACTCGCAGCATGCTCGGCCCGTTGACCGCGAAATCACGCTCGAACGCCCGCACGATCAGTTCAGACTCCAGGCCCGCGGGAATGTGAGGATGCCGGTAATTGAACCGATACTGGCCGTGCGTGTCAGGCAGGGGGCATTCGGACTCATCCAGCATGCGTCCCTCGGCCATGACTTGCGCGTGCAGCGGTGTGCCGGGCAAAGGCATGTAGAGCATGAATTGGTGGAAGTCGGTGTTGTGCCGCACGGCGCGGTCGATGACCCGGTCGATATTCTCGGGCGTGTGGCCTTCGAGCCCGATAATCGTCGACCCCAACACGCGGATCCCGTGCGATTGAAGATCCCGGACCAGAGCAAACGTGTCGATGTCATCGAGCTTGGTGTACTGGCTGTTTTCGCCCTCGACGCCCATCCAGACCCAGGAGATCCCCAAGGCGACCAGTTCTTCGATGGAATAACTCCGAAGCACGTTGGCCGAGCTGAAGACGTAAAGCATCCATGACTTGTCATGCTTCTCCATCAGTTCCAACAGCCGCAGCGCTCGCCGGCGATGAAAGAGGAAGTTCTCGTCCATCACGAAGAAGGACCGGTTCGCGAGCGCCCCTTCGATCTGGCACATGACGTCGAACAACTCGTCGCCCGTGCGATAAAAATCAACCCACTTGCCCTTGCCACCGAACATGGCTGAAGTTGCGCAGAAGTTGCACCCCATCGGGCAACCGACCGACGGGATCAGAGTCGCGGCAACGCTTGTAGGCTTCTCCTCGACCGAGATCCCCATGTTGCGCGTGCCGATCCGCGTGGGAATCACGGGGTGCCGGATCGGCTCGTGGGGGTCCTCTCCGAGAAACCGGCGAAACCATCGCACGCCCTCCCCTTTGACGATCCAGTCCGCATCGACCCGCCTTTCAAGGTCGGGAATGTTGGCAACGTGGCCGCCGACGACGATCACTGCCGTTGGCTGGTGCTGCCGGACCAACTCGCACATGCGCTGGACCTTCAGCACATTGGTGGTGATGCTGCTGATCCCCACGATGTCGTAGCGACGGCCGCGGATCTCTTCGACAAATCGGTCCAACGTAGGGAAGTCGAGCAACGTGCATGGCGCCGAGATATTCGCTTGGATGAGCATTAACCCCCAGGAACGGTGGAACATCCGCAGCGAAAATGGACCTTCGACCCGCGTGACCTGGTTGTGGTAGAGTTCCATCGGGTTGATTACCCGACTCCCGTACTCATCGTCCTGGGCATACGGGCCGAAGACGCTCGTCAGTAAGACCTTGGCACGGCTACCCAAGGGATGGGGCGTCGTGGGCCGGAGGCTGGTGAAGCCCGCTCGGCTGGTGGCTCGTGGAGTTTCCATGACGGGTGCTCTACCAACCTGGAACGCCGAGAGTACTCCTCAGAATACTCGCGAACGCCCCGTCTGGAAAGACGGCCGGCGATGGCCTCCGAAGATGCCCGTTTCCCCGGGAGGCAGGCTTCCTCGCCGCTCGACCTGCTACTCGGCACCGATCAGCGGACGGACGGCGTCGATGCGGAAGTGGACGAGGTACTTCGCTCCTTCCTCGCTGACCGGTGGGATGCTGCGCCGGCGAAGAACGGGAATACTTCGGCCAGCGGCAATGGCAAGGTCATCGAGGCTCTTAGTGTGTGCAACATGGCCCTTTACCGCTCAGCAGGTGCGGCCACATTGTCGCCCGAAACCTTGGCCGCGATCTCGTCGAAGAACATGTTCTCACTGCCTCCCGCGCCATGGTGCGCGATAACCAAGCGTAGCGGCTTGCACTTGATAACTGACTCGAGGGCCGTGAAACGCTCCACGGCGTGTTACTGGTTCGATCCCCTGCTTTGGACCTCGTGAAACGTCTGAATCTTCCTCGTCCAGGTCGGAAAGTCTTTGAGATCCTCCAGGCTGAA
>CAZFKF010001018.1:0-2795 GCA_964518805.1 uncultured Planctomycetaceae bacterium
GCTCAGCGCAGGACACCATCCGCTGCCGGCGCGGGATTCGGCTTGGGGCGGAGCCAGTCGCGGCCGCTGGCCCAACGCGGGAGCCAGGGGCGATTGGGATCGCTCCCCTGGCCTGCCCCGCCGCGGTCCCGCGTCGGCTGGTCAGAAGTGCTCGTGGATGATCGAGAGCGCGTGGGGGATGCGGTCTCCTTCGATGACGACAGGGATGTCAATGCCCGCTGGGCGACTTCTCCCAGCGTCGGTTCCTCGTCGTCGGCGCGATCCTGCTCGGCCGGCTTCGCCCCCAGGGCCTTGCCCGAGTACTCGACCAGCTTCTGCGTGAACTGCCCGGCCCTGGCCTCCACACGCTGGTGATAGAACTGCTCCATCCAGGCCTGATCCTTGATGGCCAGGAAGGTGAACAGGGCGAGCTTGGCGTAGGCCGACACGTTGGGCCAGAGCTTGTCGCCGAACAACTTGATCGCCGTGCCGAACGACTTCTTGATCTGCATCCGGCCGCGCACATAGTAGACGCTGTACATTTCATCGAGGACCAGATGGATCATGTACCCGAGCACCACGCCGCCCGCCTTATAGAGACGGATTGGCAGGGTGCCTCCGGCCAACAGATAGGCCATCTCGCCAAAGATGATCGCCGCCGGAATGCTGTGAAACATGCCCCGATGCACCGTATAGCGTTTCAGCAGTTCGCCCACGGCGAAACGGATCGTAAGGTAGACGAGGGCGCCGGCAAGAATAATGGAGTCGACCGACCACTCGAGACTCTGAAAACGCTCGGCAAGCATCGTCGAGACGACCGCGGCGGCGAATGCCAAGCTTTCGCGCAACGGGATGCCGGGCCCGCTGTCGATGTCGGGAAACATGCCCGACACGCTGCACAGACCGCCCGCCAGGAAGCAGGCCGGAGCGGGCACATCGTAGAACGCGAAAGCCGTCGCCCCATAGCCCACCCCGGCCAACGTGCTTACGGTGATGTGGGTCTTGAAGCCGGCCATGGGGAAAAGGGCAGTAGGCAGTTGCGCGATGCGGACGTTGTCGCGGAATGCGAGACGGTTTCCTTGTATCCGAAACGGCCCCAGACTACCAAGGTCAATCGCCTGGGATTCGTCTTCGCAAGGCCCTTGGGGATCGCTATACTCGCAGCGCCCGGGCGCGCTCTGGATGCGCGCCGGCAAGTTGCGCAAGACAGGAGATGAAGCGTGAACGCGCTGCCGATCCAGCCTTACGACCTGGTGATGCTAGCGGTACTAGCAGTCGCCACGCTATTCGGGCTGTGGAAGGGCATGGCGTGGCAGGTGGCCTCCTTGGCGTCGGTGGTGGTGAGCTTCGTGGTGGCCGCGCGCATGTGCGGGTCCGTCGCGCCGCTGATCAGCGCCCAAGAGCCCTGGAACCGCTTCATCGCCATGTTCCTTCTGTATCTGGTCACTTCGGCCGGCATCTGGCTGGCGTTCCGCCTGGTGGCCGGGATCATCGACCGGGTGCGACTCAAGGAGTTCGACCGCCAGGTCGGCGCCATGTTCGGCCTGGTCAAAGGCGCGCTACTGTGCGTGGTGATCACGTTCTTCGCGGTCACGCTTTCCGAATCCTTGCGACAGAACGTTCTTAACACCTATTCCGGTCGTACGATCGCCGCTGCCATCCGTCAGACGTCGCCGATCATGCCCACGGAGGTCCGCGACCTTCTGGGGACCTACATCGACGAGTTGAACCGGAAGCTGGAGCCGGGCGCCCCGTCCGAGACTCCCCCGAAGACCGTGCCCGCGCCGGCGCCGCGGAAGCCGTTCTTGCGTCTCACGGCCGAGGTTCCGGGAATCCCGGCGCCGACCACGACGGACAAGCCGGCGGCGCCCGTTTGGCGGAGCCAGCCGGTCGACGAATCGTCGCCGGACGAGGTGCCGTCGGCGCGGTTTGTCCCGGCGTCGAAGCCCGATCCGTCGCCGCGGTTCGAGACCCGCAAGCAGGATTCCGGAGACGCGTTATTTCCCGTGAAAATCCCGTCCCGCGACCGAACATAAGAAACATTATCGGACGTTGGGGAGAGGCTGAAACGCGGCCCGAACCACGCATTCCAGCCCCGGCAGCCACATCGCCTTCAAACGCCAATCGCGACCCTCGTCAGACCGCACGTGGGAGCCGCTTGCCGAACGGCCCCGCGGGTTCAAGAATCGCGTCGCGGCGCGCGGGCGTTCGAGAAACCGCGAACGCTCAGAGCAGGAAAGGGACGCGAAAAGTCGCCCTGGAACGCTGGGGCTCGGAATCCGCGTTTCGGCAGGGCGGGCCCGGCGCAGGGCCGGTCGTCCGGAAGGCGAGAGGCGGGGGCCGCGAGGCGTCGGCAATTGAAGAAGGGGTGCTCACTGGCTTCCGGACGTTTTTCCCTCGGCAGGCGAGCCCGCGGGACCGGCGGGCGAGACCGTGGCATCGATGCGAACCTGGCCGTTTCCGAAGGCGTCACTTGCGCGAGGCGGGGGCTCGTTGCACGGGATCTCCAGCCATACACCCATGCGACGGAACTTCTGGTAGCGGGCTTCGAGCAATTGCTCGATCGGCAGGGCCGTCAGTTCGCGGAGGCAGGTGCGGAAAAACGTCTTCAGTTCGCGCGCCATCTGGTTGTGGTCTCGGTGGGCCCCGCCGAGCGGCTCCGGCAGGACTGCGTCAATGATCCCGAGTCGCTTGAGATCCTTGGAGGTCATCTTTAACGCGGCAGCGGCCTGTTCCTTGAACGCATTGCTCTTCCAAAGGATCCCGGCGCAGCCTTCGGGGCTGATGACCGAGTAATAGGCGTTTTCGAGCACGGC
>CAZFKF010001019.1:0-2795 GCA_964518805.1 uncultured Planctomycetaceae bacterium
CACCGTTCGGCCTCTGCATACTTGCCCAGGTCGAACAAGGCGTTGCCCTTCATGCCCCAGGCGGGGAGGTAGGCCGGGTTCAACGCCAGGGCCTTCGACAGATAACGGACCTTCAACTCCAGGTCGTCCTCGGCCAGGGCGGTCGACACCCAGAAATCGTAGTTGCCCCGGAAAACAAGCATCCTCATCCGCTGCAAGAGGCCGCCGGCGTGCGACGGCCGCAGCGACGCGGCAACGTCCTGCAGGGGCGGTTGGGCGCTCGTCTTCTTTGGGGCTGCTGGCTCGCGTTTCTTGCGATGCTTCCTCACGCCCGCCGCCAATGGGCTCGTACGGGGCGCTTCGGGAGGGGCCTGCCTGGGTGAGGTTGTCGATCGGGGCTCGATGATGTACTCATCGACGAACCAGGTGACGAGTTGAACGCCGCCGCGTATCGCGACCACCAGGACATACAAACCGGCCAGGAGAAAAAGCCACCCCAACCACATGGCAGCAACTCCCGCTCAACGCGGATGCAAAGGCGCACTCCGATCCCCGCATGGCTGCCTCACGCCTGTTCCGGTTCCGACCCGCCCCAGAAGCCATAATAGCTCCCCGATTTGGCGACGCAAGACTTGAGCTCGGCGCTGCGACGATCAACGCCGCGACGTAGACGGCTGACGCACCGTTTCTCCCTCGTTCGGTTACCACGCCGTCCATCCGCCGTCGATCGTGAGGTTATGGCCGGTCATGAAGCTGCTGGCGTCGCTGGCCAGGTACACGATAGCTCCCTTCAGTTCAAAGGGCTTGCCCATCCGTTTCATGGGCAGCTTGGTGCAGAGACGCTCGACCATGGCCTGCGGGGCCTTCTCGCTCGGGAAGGGGCCGGGGCTGAGGCAGTTGACTCGCACGCGATCGCGGGCCCAATAGGCCGCCAAGTGGCGCGTCATGTGGATGATCCCACCCTTGAGCACGTGGTACGCAACCGGACTGGCCGGACAGACGCCCTCGTAGGCATCCGGATAGGACGCCACCTGGCCGTACATCGAACCCAACAGGATGATGCTCGCCGCGGCGCCGCGCTGAACCGCGTGCTCGCGCACCAGTCGGGCCAGGAGGAAATAGCCCGTGGCGTTCGACAACTGTCGCGTGAACGCCTCGGCCGTCACGTTCGTCCAGTCGTGGGCATCGGCCTCGTGACCGTTGTTCACCAGCACGTCGACGCGTCCGGCAACGGCCACGGCTTCGCGGAAGCCTTGCTCGAGGCGCGACGGGTCGAGTTGGTCCAGGCCCACGCCATGGTGCCGGGCCGCCCCGGGACACGGCAGGGCTTCGGCCGCGCGGCGAGCCCGGGCAACGTCGCGGCTGCTGAGGACGACCGTGGCCCCGGCCTCGGCCAGGGCCCTGGCCATTGCCGACCCAAGATGCCCAGTGCCGCCGGTCACAAGCGCCACTCGGCCACTCAAGTCGAATAGCTCTTGAATCGTCGGTTCGTGTGTTTCCTGAGAATCCATGGCTCTACCGATTGGTTGTGGGGTGCCGTGGGAGGGATCAGGGGATGGAGATCGGAGGTCGGAGGTCGGAGGTCATGCGCTCGGCGCGGTCTTCTGACCGCACACGCGCTCGGCGCGGGTCGCCAGAACCCGACGTTGGCAAGTCAATTCTGCGGTGCGAAAGGACGTCACGCAAGGGTCGCTGTCGCCGGGCCCGCCCGGCGGTCCAGAGAGACAACGAAGCGATGCCGTGTCGTCCTCAGTACAGGGTGCTGCGCCCATCGACGACAGTCGATTTCGTCCGCCAGACAACGCGGTGCGTCAACGCTCGAAGAACTGTGCCGATGCCGCTCTTTTCGCCACTTCCTTGATCTTGCGTGTTGTGCAACCGCTTCGCCTTGAGCAGGCTGAATGGGCAATGCGACGGCCAGAGCGGCGAAGAATGCGACGCGCTCTGGCGAAATCAAGGAAGGACGACAAGTCGCCGGGCGCCGGCCGCGGGAAGCCGCCGGCGGATAAAGACTACAGCCACTGTGACATGGCGCAGCCTTTGCCGCAGCAGTTGGTTGCGCCGCAGCTTTCCTGGACCGGACAGGCAGGGTTGCTGGACGAGGACGCCGAATGGGCGGCGGGAACGCTTAGTTGCCTGCTGAGTTGGCTTCGTCCACACGATGGGCACGACGGCTTGTCGTCGCCCCGCACGAGGTATTCAAACTGCCGGCCGCAATCGCGGCAAACGTACTCGTAGATTGGCATCGCTTATGCTCTCCTCGCTGGACACGAGGCCCCAAGGCCCTCTATAACTCACATCTTAGGTCACGCCTTTGGCGCAGAAAAGCCCGTTCCGACAAGAGGACTCGCCATGACGCTTCGTCCCATCAGCCGCGAAGAGTCGCGGCTGGTCGACCGCCGGGCCATCGAGGAGTATGGGCTTCCCGGATTGGTCCTGATGGAGAACGCAGGAAGAGGGGTGGTGGATCGCCTTGAGCGCTGCGGCATCACTGGGCCCGTGGTTGTCTGCTGCGGCAAGGGAAACAACGCCGGCGACGGGTTCGTGATCGCCCGGCACCTGGATCTCCGCGGCTATCCCGTTCGTGTCCTCATTTGGGCGGAAGCGGGCGAATTGACCGGCGACGCAGGCGCGAACTTCCGCGTGCTTCAGAAGACGAACGTTCCCTTGACGCTTTTCGGCAAGGGGCATGATGCGGTGCAGCTCGATGCGGCCCTGGGAGACGCCGCGTGGATCGTCGACGCACTGCTGGGTACTGGAGCCCGGGGGGGACCGCGCCCGCCAATGGACGCGGTGATCGATTGCATCAACGCCTC
>CAZFKF010001020.1:0-2795 GCA_964518805.1 uncultured Planctomycetaceae bacterium
CGAGCCCCGCCTCGGCGTCGCAGCCGATCACCGAGGCGGCATAGCCGGTCAGTTCCCGGATGGCGGTCTCGAGCCAGTAGTCGTCCGCGCCTGTCACGAGGACCCGGCAAAACCGCATCCGGAACGCCTCGGCAAAGGTGTCCTCGACGAACGTGGGCCCGATGTTCATGCAGATAGTCCTTGGAGAGCCTCCATCATGACGCTCGGACGGCGAGGATTCAAGACGCCCGTTTCTGTGAAAAGCCACCGAGACCCGCGTCCCACCCTTTTCGGGCCGAAACGGTCCGGCTAGAATGCCAACCAACGGGACATTCATGGTCTTTCGTGGCCTTCTTTCAGGAGAGGAGTACGCCTATGGCCTCGCGTCACCCTTCGGTTGCCGGGCATCGAATCCTGGCTGGTACGGCTCTCGCCATTCTGACAGTCTGCGTGGCCTGGACCGCTTCGGCCCCGGCGGCGGCTCCCCTGGAGAGACTCGACACGTCGCTGCGTTGGATTCCCGAGGACGCCGCCTTCTACAGCACCATGCTTCGCGGCGGCGAACAGGTCCGTGCAATCGTCAAGAGTCGCGCGTTCGCCGCCGTCAGGGCATTGCCGGCCGTGCGGGATGCGGTCAAACGGTTTACCGACGAGATGCAGTCGGGCGAGTACGCAGAGCAGGTCAAAACAGTCTGGAAGAATCCCGAAGTCCAGAACGCCCTCCGCCTGCTCGGCGACATGTTCTCTCAGGAAGCGTTCGTCTATGCCGATCAAGGCGCGGTCGACCTGCTTGAACTGTTGCAGCGCGTCTACAACTCGTTCAACTACCGAGGGACCCTCGCCCACCTCACCGGCGAGGAGATGGATGCCGATCAAACCGGGGCGTTCCTGGTGGCGGCCCTGGCCGAGCATATCGAGCTCTTGAAGGTTCCCAACATCATTGTCGGTTTCCGCGTCAAGAACCGCGATTTGGCGGTCCAGGAGTTGGCCAAACTGGAGGCCACGGTCAACGTCCTTCTGATGTTCGTGCCTCAAGTCAGCGGCAAGTGGAAGCGGACCGCGATCGAAGGCAACGATTACCTTACGTTGACGCTTGACGGAAGCATGATTCCATGGGAACAGATACCCTTGGATGAATTCCGCGCGCATGAGTTGCACAAAGGCGATGTCGACAAGGTGGTCGATCGGGTCAAGAAGCTCAAGAAGACGATCGCGTTGGGAATCCGCGGGGAGTATCTGCTGCTGGCTGTCGGGCCCTCGACCGAGCGACTGGCCCATCTCGGAAAAGGCAAGTCGCTGGCCGACCGGCCAGAGTTCAAGCCGTTGGAGAAGTACGCCGACCGCCGGTTGGTCTCCATCGGATACGCCAGCCAGGCCGCGATGGCACGGGTTGCGTCGGGTACCCGCGACCTCCAGGAACTGCTCAAGAGCGTTGGCGACTCGCTCCCCAAGTTCGGGCTTTCGGCCGACCAGCAGAAGGAGATCCGTAAGGACATCCGCGACCTGACGTCCGATCTGACAACGTTCGACTCGAAACCCGGGGCGGTGATGTCGTTCGGCTTCCTCGGCGAACGCGGAGTCGAGGGGTATTCCTATACGTGGGGCGATTTCAAGCATGTGGACGCTACGAAGGCCCTGGGCCTGCTTCAGCACGTCGGCGGCAAGCCCATCCTGCCCGCCCTCGGCCGTTCGCGCGGCTCGGAGGCCCAATACGACCTCGCGGTCAAGTGGGTCAAGCGGGCATATCACTACTTCGAGGAGTTCGCCTTGCCGCAGATGCCGCCCGACGATCGCGAGCAGTTCCAGAAGGTCGCCGAACAGTTCCGGCCGCTGGTGAAACGTTGGGACAAGGCCAACCGGCTCCTGATCCAGTCCACGGCCGATGAGCAGTTCGGTATGGTGATCGACGCCAGGTTCCACAGCCGTCAGTTTCACCGCGACCTGCCCGCCACCGAGCGGCCCATGCCAATGATCGAGCCGGCCCTCGTTTTGGGAGTCAGCGACGCCAAGCGATTCAGCGAAGCCATGGGCGAGTACCGGGCGATCTTCAACGACGGAGTCGAGGCCCTGCGCAAGGCGATCCCCGATCCGACCGACCTGCCCCCGCTGAGTATCCCCGACCCCAAGAAGTCGCAGACCGCTGGCGGCACCCTCTACACGTTCGAGTTTCCCGAAGACTGGGGGTTGGCCAAGGAGATCGTCGTCAGTCTCGGCCTCTCGGATCGCGTGGCCGTAGCCGCCATGACGACGGACCATGCCAGCCGGCTGCTCGCGCCCACGTCACCGGCCGTCGGCGGCGTGCTCGGCGATGCCAATCGCCCCCGTGCCATGGCGGTTTCGTTCGATTGGCAAGGGCTGGTTGCCGCGGCCCGGCCCTGGGTTGAACTGGCCGTGCGTGAGATCGTCACGGACGAACCCGGCGGCGAGGGCGATGCTCCCAAGGCAAAGAAAGCCAAAGCCGAAAAGAAGGCCGCCAACGGGGCGAAGAAGCCCGCGGACGAGTCGAAGCCATTTGAGAAGAAGGCCGTACTCGAAGCCCCGGCCGCCAAGCCGCCGGCCGAGCAGAAGGTGGTCGCCACGCCCAAGCCGCGCAAGGCGGGCGTCTTGGATCAAGTCCGCGTCGTCCTCAAGGTGCTGGGCGTCGTCCAGTCGATCACCGGCGAGACCTATCAGGAAGACGGCGCTCTGGTGACCCACACCCTTGTGGAAATTCGCGATATCGACTGAACGGGGACGTTCCTCGCGGAGGGCCGCAACAAGCGGTCCTCCAACATGGCCTGGATGCGGCAGTCCGACAGATCGCGGCGATGGCGTCC
>CAZFKF010001021.1:0-2791 GCA_964518805.1 uncultured Planctomycetaceae bacterium
ATCGATCCCAACCGCTCGGTCAAGCGGTGGGCAATGGCTCGGCAAGCCCTAGCGGTCTCCCACAAGGGGGGTGACTTTCCCCAGCGATCGACGGAATCGACCAAGGTGTCGAGTTCGGCCAGCAATTCCAGGTGGGTGAGTTCTTGCTCGCTCATACGATCAAACATAGCAGACTCAGGGCAAGGAATCAGGCGGTCCGAGCCGTGCAGGGGGAAATTATGCAGCACCAACGAGGGGTGCTGCGGTCGGGGAATCCGAATCTCGAGGCCTGGGATGCGAAATCACTCCAACCCTGGAACATGAAGACTCGTGTCCGGCAGCCCCTCTGGGAGCAGCGCCGTCAGGAACGGCGCCAAATTACGGGGGGCCGAATCTGCCATTCTGTTCGGCTGGGTGCGGCGGGCGGCTTCGCATGAACTCGCCTCGCGGGAGCTGTTCCATGAGCACGCAATGGGGTATGCTGAGAAACCGAAAGGGAAGAGTAGTCACAAGGAGACACGCATGACCTCTGCGATTGCCATGCTGCCGTTGGCGGCTACAGTCTCGCCCTGGACGATCGTCGCCGTTGCGGTCCTCGTCGCTGTGGCCCTCGTGGTGCTCATCGTCGTGCCCGTGTACGGGAAGCTATGGTTCCAGGCGTACATGTCGAGCGCGCGCGTCTCGTTCTTGGAATTGATCGGCATGAGCTTCCGGCAGGTCAACGCCCGGTTGATCGTCCAGGCGAAGATCATGGCGATGCAGTCGGGCATTGGCTCGGAAAAGGAGATGGGCATCAGCACGCGTCGGCTGGAGGCGCATTACCTTGCGGGCGGCAACGTGATGAACGTGATCCGCGCCTTGATTGCCGCCCATCGCGCCGATCTCGACCTGAACTTCGATCGCGCCGCGGCCATCGACCTGGCGGGACGCGACGTGCTGGACGCCGTGCGCACCAGCGTCTACCCCAAAGTGATCGAGTGCCCCGATCCGACCAAGAGCCACAAGGCCACCCTGGGGGCAATTGCCAAGAACGGCGTCGAGCTTCGGGTGCGGGCCCGCGTCACCGTGCGCACCAATCTCAAGCAATTGATCGGCGGAGCGACCGAGGAAACGATCATCGCCCGGGTGGGCGAGGGGATCATCACCGCCATCGGTTCCGCCGACACGCACCTGCTGGTGCTGGAGAATCCCGACAAGATTTCCAAGGCCGTGTTGCAGCGTGGGCTGGACGCGCAGACGGCGTTCGAGATCGTCTCGATCGATATCGCCGACATCGACGTGGGCCAGAACATCGGCGCCCGCTTGCAGGCCGATCAGGCCGAGGCCGACACGCGCGTGGCCCGCGCCAAGGCCGAAGAGCGCCGCGCGTTGGCCCTCGCCCGCGAACAGGAGATGAAGGCCGCCGTGGCCGGCAACCGGGCCCAAGTCGTCTTGGCCGAAGCCGAGGTGCCCCTGGCGATGGCCGCGGCCTTTCGGCAGGGGAACCTCGAAGCGGTGCGTCGCGGATAACGAGGTCGCTCTGGCGAGTTCGTGCGTACGATACCAGTAGACGCCGCAAGACAACCGTGGATGCTGTTTGCTCGTGCCCCTCGATGATCCTTGCCCAAGTGGTGGATTTGGGCCTTTTGGTCCTGGTCGTCGTTTTGTCGTTCCTGCCATTTCTGACCGCGGCAGGGCTATTCGTCGTATTCACCCGGCGAAGAATCGGAACGCGGCGCAAGTAGACCGATTGCCTACCGTTTCAGCCCTTGCACCCACGTCCGGAACGAGCGGACCCAAGTCGTCTCGTCGCTGTCGTTGCGCATTGCGAGGAACCGTTCCAGGTCGGTCGAGCCAAAAATGGGGATCGCCGCGCTGCGGTCCCGACGCGCGTAGGCGCCGTCGGTTTGCAGCGCGTGGAATTCGATCTGGGCTCCGTTGCAGAACCAGACTCCCGGCACGCCGAGCGCGGCGTAGATTCCCAGTTGGTCCATGGAGCTGGCGCTGATGTCGATTTCGACGACCAGGTCCGGCGTTTGATCCGTTCGTGCTCCCGCGACGGCGACACGATCTCCAAGATCCCCTTGTCGTAGGTAAATCGCGCGCCTGCCCGACCTGCCTCCGATGCCAGACGCTCAAAGACGTCCCAAGCGACGTTGGTCAGCACAACGCGCGTCTCACACTGAGAAGCCGCCGTAGCCATGAATTGCTCGTTCCCGACATGCCCGCAACATTGCGGCGTCGCGGGCCTTGCCCTATGGCTCGCCCGCAGTCTCCAACGCCTCGACGTTTTAGCGTGTCAGCGAAGGGAAAGACAACTGGAGGAACCGACTGGACTTCCGAAGTCACGAGGACTTCGGAAGTCCGCAGCGAGGCCGGCTGGTCACTGCGTCACGGTTTCCTGCTGGGTTGCCTGAGTCAGGCCGTCGGCCGAAATGGTCAGGATCGGAGTTCCCGCCACGCTGTCCTTGTACTTGAAGCTGACCGAGTTGCTGCCGGCCGGGATGGTGATCCCGGTGATGTCGGCTGTGTCGTCGGCATTGCGGAACGTGCCTCCAGTGGAACTCGTGGCCAGGGTCACGGCCTGCCCACCGGTGCCGGCGTTGACGGCGTTGCCGAATTGATCCTGGAGCTGGATCGTGATCGTCTCCGAGGTCGCCCCCGCGGCGAACGTGCGGGCCGGGGTCGTGAAGGCAAACTTGGCGGCGGCCGCTGCGTTGACAGTCTCCTGTTGGGTCGCCGAAGTCAGACTCGTGGCCGAGGCGGTTAACGTCGGCGTTCCGGCCAGCGTATCCTTGTACTTGAAGCTGACCGAGTTGCTGCCGGCCGGGAT
>CAZFKF010001022.1:0-2790 GCA_964518805.1 uncultured Planctomycetaceae bacterium
AAACGCTTTCCGCCGGGGCAATTCATGGGCGGGGCGCGGATCGCCGACGGACGGCTGCTTCTGAACGGCAAAGACGCCTTCGTCATGATCGCCCCGCCGCCGGCGCCGCAACGCATGTTCTTTCAGAGCCGCGCGCTGGGCGGGCAGTGGGACACCTGGCTTTACTATCACCAGGGCGTCTATTACCTATATATCCTGGCCGGCCCAGGCGGGGCGTGGCAGGGCATCGGCTTGGCCACCTCGCCCGACGGTGTTTGTTGGACGGACCGCGGTTTCGTCCTTCGCAAGGCTGAAGGCGTGACGTGGCTGGGCACCGGCTCGACGTGGAAGTCGCCGCAGTACGAAAAGGACAAGAAGTTCGTCCTCAATTTCTCGGAATGGCGCGGAGACCGGCAGACGATCTTCTTCGCCGAATCGAAGGATCTGGTGCACTGGACGCGATTGGGCAACGACTTTGAGTTCCGTCAGGACGCGCGGTGGTACAAGCCCAACGGGCGTTGGGACTGCATCTACACGATCCCGCGGGAGGGAGGGGGCCTGTTCGGCTACTGGACCGCCGATCCGCTCCACGGGCCGGGCGTGGGATTCGGCCAGAGCATTGACGGCGTGCGGTGGGAGGCCCTCAAGCCGCCCGACTTCGTCGACGGCGCGCCCCACGGCGAATGCGGGGCGCTCGAACGGATCGGCGAGAAGTATTACATGATGCTCGGCGCCGGCAACATGAAGACCCTGGTGGCCGATCGGCCGCAAGGTCCCTTCCGTCCCGCCAAGAAGAACTTCGTTCTGCTCAGCGGCGGGACGTACTTCTCCCGCTTCTTTCCTACGCCGACCGGGCTGCTGGTGAACCACCATTCGATCTCGCGCGACCGGGGCGTGTTCTTCGCGCCGCTGAAGAAGGCGGTTGTCGACGGCGAAGGAACGCTGCGCCTGATGTGGTGGGAAGGCAACGAGAAGCTGAAACGGCGCCCGGTCGCCGTGCGAAGCGCGCAGTGCGTTGAACCGGCGGGCATCGCCATGTTGGACGGCGCCTTCGACGCCGCCTCGGCCCTGGTCGTCGAGGGCAGGATTCGGTTGCCCGCCAAGGCCGACGAGCCCCTCTGCGGCCTGTACATCGAGCAGCCGGCCGCAAGCGGCACGGCGATCCTGGTGGGACCCAACGGGGTGACGCAGTTCGGCGCCATCCAAGGCGACGGCAAAGGCTTCAAGGCCGACGACCGGGTGGACCGCCAAACGGCCTTCGGTCCCACGGTCGCGTTCCGATTGCTATGGAAACGGTCGCTGGTGGAGTTCTACCTCGACGACCACCTGATCCAGTGCTACAGCCTGCCCCATGCCCCGACGGGCCGAGTCGGCCTGATCGGCGGCAAGGACATCCACGCGATCGAGGCTTGGAGCGAGTAGGCGAGGCGATGCTTCGTCAGCATCACGAGCCCCGCCGATTCGCGATGGTGGCCGAAATCGTTATGCTGAAGCATAACCTACGGCGGCTGCGGCGCTACGGGGGTGTGGTCTATAACAGCGGGACGCCGGCGGCGGCACAGGCTTGCTGCATGGCCTCGGGCCAGATGCCCACGCTCACCTCGCCGATGTGGGCCGTGCGGAGGAAGAACATGCACAGGCGCGACTGCCCAATCCCTCCGCCGATCGACTGCGGCAGCTCGCCCGCGGCCAGGGCCCTGTGGAACGGGAATTCCAGCCGGTGTTCCAGGCCGCGGATTTTCAGTTGGCGGACGAGCGTCTGCGGGTCGGCGCGGATGACCATCGACGAGATCTCGAACGCCCGGCCGAGCACCGGGTTCCAGAGCAGGATATCGCCGTTGAGCCCGCAACCGCCGTCCGGGCGCGGAGTGGTCCAGTCGTCGTAGTCCGGGGCGCGGCCGTCGTGCGGTTGTCCGTCGGGCAGCGTCGCCCGATGCCGACGACGAAGATCGCCCGATGCTCGGCGCATGCGCGCTGTTCGCGCTCCCGAGGCCCGACGTCCGGCCACCGCTGATACAACTCCTCCGAGGTGAGGCACGTAATGCTCTCGGGAAGCATGGGCCGGATGCCGGAGTACTGCGAGGCCACGTGGAACTCGGTGCGGCAGATCGCGTCGTAGATCGCGCGCACCACCGCCTCCAGGGTCTGGCGGTTCCGCTCCTCGTGGGCGATGATCTTTTCCCAGTCCCACTGGTCCACGTAGATCGAGTGGATGCTGTCGAGCGTCTCATCGGGCCGGATGGCATTCATGTCCGTATAGATGCCTTCGCCGACCCGATAACCATACCGCTTCAGGGCCAGGCGTTTCCACTTGGCCAACGACTGCACGATCTCGACCAAAGCGCCGCCGTCTTCCTTGACGTTGAACCGCACCGGCTGCTCCACGCCGTTCAGGTCGTCGTTGACGCCCGTGCCGCTCCGCACGAAGAGCGGGGCGGTGACGCGCTCGAGCCCCAGGGCGGCGGCCAGATTCCGCTCGAAGAAATCTTTGATGTCCTTGATGGCGGTCTCGATTTGCCGGGTGCTCAGGAGCGGCCGGTAGTCTGCGGGCAGATCGTACACACTGGACATGCGATGTTTCCTTCCCAAGCTACCGGATATCGGCGTGATAGGCCTGCAGGCTCTTGATCTGGCCCTGTCCTTGGCGGGCGGCGGCGATTCCCTTGGCGGCGGCCACGGCGGCGGCCAGCGTGGTGATGTAGGGCACCTTGCGTTTGATGGCCGTCTGGCGGATGTATGCGTCATCGGCCTTGCCCACCTTGCCCCGCGGGGTGTTGATGATCAGTTGGATCTCGCCGTCCATGATGGCGT
>CAZFKF010001023.1:0-2781 GCA_964518805.1 uncultured Planctomycetaceae bacterium
TCCTGCCGTTTATGCGGCGAATCCCAACGGCGATTCTGCGGGTCCGCTCCGCGAAATCGATCCATCTGCCGTTCGACTTGCTGCAACGAGACCAGGACCTGCTGCTTGACTCCCAACAATTCCAGCAGTTGCGTGATGTTGCCGTCCCGAACCAACTCCAACTGTCTCTCTCCCATGTCGCGCAGTTGCGCCAGGCAACTCCGCTTTCGCCGGACCAGGTCGCTCAGCAATTCGGTGTCGGATGCGGACATGGAAGCTGGATGAACGATAGAGGATGATAGGTTTTCTTCGCGGGACGGGCAGCCGCCAATCATTGCCGGGCCTTGGTCGGAGGCCGACCGCACCCACGGCCGAACGCGGCTGCTCGCCAGCGTGGACGACCACCATATTGCCTGATATTCATCTCTTGGTCCTCGTTCGTCCTCATCGGCCGACCCTTCACATCGCGCTCAGCTTGTCCAACAGCGCTGCCCATTCGGCTTTGTCGTAGTTGGTCGTCTGCCGCAGTGGCGTCTCCGGCTTCATGCGGCCCAGCAGGTGTTTCGCCTGCTCGATGGTGCCGCGTGCCTCCTCGGTCTTCTTCAGCGCGCGGTAGGCCCGGGCCATCTGCACGTGGGCCTCCAGGGTCTCCGGGGTATTGGGATACCGGTTGACGGCCCGGGAATAGGACTGGATCGCGGCATCGTATTGCCCCAGGTCGAAGAGCACGCTCCCGATGAAATAGTACGTGTTGCGGAGCATCAATTTCTCCACGGAACGAAGCGGCTTCGTCTCCTGCCACTTGAGCAGCGACTGCTGCGCCTGGCGATACGATTCGAGGGACGATGACAACTCGCCGCGAATCCGCTGGACCCGGGCCCCGCGCGATTGCTCCACCAGATCGTTCTTGAGTTTCTCTCGTTCGTCCAAGGCTTTCTGCCGGTGACAGTCGGCCAAGAGGTAGCGTGCCTCCAGGGTCTGGCGCAGCGTCGGATAGCGGTTCACCGCTTCCTCGAGCCGCGCGATCGCCTCGTCATAACGCTTGGTCCGGTGCAGCAACCGCGCGAAAGCAAGCAACGATTCGCGATACTCCCGGCTGGCAGGCGTGAGCGAATCGCCGCTGAGGTTCTCTTCCAGAAGACGCTCGGCGGCGGGCAGATCCCCCTTTTCCAGGTAGGTCTGACTGGCCAACAAGCGCGCGCGGAGCGCCGCCACGTCGCGGGGATGCCGGTCGATGCACTTCTTCAGGACATCGATGGCCTCGTCCACCGCATCGAGCGAAAGGAGGGCCTCGCCCAGTGCGGCCAGCGCCTTGGGCAGCCGGCCACGCGGATCCTCCTTGAGGTACTCCTTCAGAAGCGAGGCCGCGGCGCTGTAGTCGCGCCCTTCCAGCGCGGTCATGGCGCTTTGCCAAAGGTCCTCGGGGTACGACCGCGTGGCGATGCGCTGCTTGGCCAATTGCTGCCAAAACTGCGAGGAACGCCGCAGTTGCATCCGTCCCTCGCGAACCAGCGCCGCGGCTTTGGCGGTTTCCGCGGTTTCGGCCTGGGCGAGCAGGTCGTGCCCCCAGGCGAGGCAGGCTTCCGCACGCATCTGAAGCGACCGATCGATAGGAACCACGCACCCCGGACGGCTCGCCAATTCTACGGCCGAAGCGAAATTGTGCGATTCCATGGCTTGCCGATAGGCGTCGACGACGCCTTTGCACGCCTGATCCGCGCTCATCCAAGGGTTCCGGAACTCCTTGGCGTCGCGCACCGCGTCCAAGGCGCGGCAGTACGCCTTGACGGCATCGGCCGCACGGCCCATCGTCCGCAAAAGCCCCGCTTCCTGGAACGCGGCTGCGAAGTACTCGGGCACCGTTGGCTCCGCCGCATTCAATTCGCGGAACTGATCGAGCGCGCCCTGCGGGTCGCCCATCTCCGTCAGGCACACGCCGAGCAGGTACAGCGCCTGGCGGCCGTTCTGGGTATAGACGGTTTCGGCTTCGCGGGCTTTGCGCAGCGTGGCCAAGGCCGCTTGGAGCTTCTTCGTCGCCTCCTGCCGGTCTGCCTCGGACTTGGCTTTGGCCTTCAACGCCCGGGCCTCGCCGAGCAGTGCCCGCCCCTCGACCACGTTCACCGCGGGAAAGTACTTGGCGTTGGGGCCGAGCTCGGCCAGCACCTTCAGACTTTCTGCCGGCTTGCCCATTTCCACGAGGATCTCGGCTTGCTGGACGAGCGCTTCGTGACGATCGGCCGCAGTCAGCCCGGCGATCGCCAGGTACGCCTTGTTCTGTTCGAGCGCTTCGGCGAGTTTGGGAGGCCATTCGCGACGAAGCGCCGTGGTGAGCAGTTGCCTGATCTGCGCTTGACGCTCCGGTTGGTCCTCGAGGGCCTCAAGGAGCACCTTGCGGCACGCTTCCAACTGGCCTGCCTCGTACAGGCTGCGACCCAAGAGCCACTTGGCGTCGCCGACACGGTCCTCCGGAAGACCGTGATCCAGAGCTTCCTCGAGCAATCGAGCGGCCGCGAGATACTGAGACGCCTTGGCGGGCCCCGGGGCCTTTTCGGCCTCGCGGGCACCGAGCGTGCCAAGCACGTAATTCGCTTTGGCCAAGGGCGCCACCAGGTCCGCGTGGTGGCTGACGTCTTGGGCAAGCTTCTTGGCCTTTTCCAGTTCGTCCTCGTCCAGCGCCTCCAGTGCGGCGTCTGCCAACTTGTTGGCCACCTGGAGCGGGCTCGGGCGAAGCAGAATCCACGTCGCAATAGCCCCAATCCCCGCAAGAAGCATTGCCGAGGCGGCAATCGCAAGCCGCGGATG
>CAZFKF010001024.1:0-2780 GCA_964518805.1 uncultured Planctomycetaceae bacterium
GCAGTGCCCCCGCCTTCACCGTGTTAACATCGACCCCGGACACCGGGTTCAGTCCATACTCCTTGAAGCCCTCAGACCCCAAAAGGGCACTCCCCAAGCTCCCAGCCCCGTCGAGGAAGGCATCGCTGGTATTGTTCCAGCACAGGAAGTCCTGGATCGCGCCAATGAGCTGCTGGACCTGATAACCCACCTTGGGTTTCCCTACGATGCCAGTGACCGCCAGATCCTTGCGGACCTGCGTGCTTACCAGGCCGAGTTCGTCCCCAATATGGGTGCAGGAGACAACATCACGCCCCCTCGCTTTCAGGGTCTGTAGCAAGCGAAGATATGCCGGAAGTCGCCGGACACTGGGCAGAGGAGCAGTTTTGAAAGGTTCCATCGCGAGCATTTCTGCACACTTTGCACTTGGTCACATTAGCGATACATCATTATCGATATCGGTATATCGATAAGTGATTATCTAATAATCTTACGCCCTTCGCCCGCCGTGTCAATAGACAACAGAGAATTTAATATCGATAAGTCGTCAGCGATTTGTCGTACCGTTCAAATGTGGGGGTTTGTCTCTCGGACGGGTCTTCCTTGCACCTCCGCGATCGACCAGAATGGGAGGCGACCGCGGCACTCGTCGCCGCAGAGACTGCTGAGCCCAGTAGACTCCGTCGCGAACCGGTGCCGTCCGTGGCCTTCCCTACGCATCCAACGACGGGAGATACACCATGCAGAAACAGACCGAGAGACTGACGCGGCGCGGCGCGATCGAGCGTTCCCTGGCGGTTGGGGCTGCGGCCGCGGTACCGTGGTTTATGCCGGGCGCGGTCTTCGGAGCCGAGGACAAGGCGGTGCCTTCGGAGCGGATCACGCTGGGGGTCATCGGCATCGGCCCACGCGCCACGTACGACCTTGGCGGCATGCTCAAGCAGCCCGACTGTCAGTGCGTGGCCGTTTGCGACGTCCAGGCCAGCCGCCGCGATGCGGGCAAGAAGCTCATCGACAAGCACTACGGAAACAGCGACTGCGTCCTCTATCGCGATTTCCGCGAACTACTCGCGCGGCGAGACATCGACGCCGTGCTCATCGGCACCGGCGACCGCTGGCACGCCCCGGCCTCGATCCTCGCCGCAAGAGCGGGCAAGGACGTTTACAGCGAGAAGCCGTGCGGGCTGACGATCGGCCTGTGCCAGGCGCTGGACGACGCGATCCGCGCCACCGACCGCATCTTCCAGGCGGGCACCCAGCGGCGGAGCGTGGCGAATTTCCAGGCCGCGGTCGGGCTGGCCCACAGCGGCAAACTCGGCAAGATCCACACCCTGTTTGCCTCGGTCTATACGCCGTCGATCGAAACGACCTGGCTTCCGGGCGAGCCCACGCCGCCGCGTGACGTGGTGGATTGGGACCTCTGGCTCGGGCCTGCCCCGTGGCGTCCTTACAACCATCGCTACGTCGAAGGAGGCTGGCGCGGCTACTGGGATTTCGACTCCGGGGCAAAGCTGCTCGACTGGGGCGCGCACACGGTCGATCTGTGCCAGTGGGCCAATAAGGCCGACGACACCGGGCCGGTCGAGTATGAAACGACGGGCAAAACCATCAACGCCCGGTACGCCAACGGCGTCAAACTGGTGCTGGACTGCCTGGAGACGCCCTTTGGCAAGCGTCCGGGTTGGGTGCAGTCGCTGGGGACCTGTCCGGTGCGGTTCGTGGGCGACGAGGGGTGGGTCGAAACGGGCGACAGCGGAGGCATCGAGGTCCATCCGGCATCTCTTAAGGAGGAATTGAAGGACGTGATCCGCAAACGCGAAGTCGGGCTCGACGTCTCGAACCACGCCCGAAACTTTTTCGATTGCGTCAAGTCGCGTAAGCCTACGGCGGCCAACTCGCAGGTCATGCGGCGTTCCCACACCGCCTGCCATGCAGCCGCGCTGTCCTGGATCCTCAAGCGCAAGCTCAAGTTCGATCCGGTCAAGGAGCAGTTCCTCGGCGACGACGAGGCCGACGGCCTTCGCACCCGCCCGGCGCGGGCACCTTGGAACGTCTGAACCGGAGTATTATTCAGCCACGAGGCAGGAGGGATCGGCCGTGCGTCAACGCGTGCGATGCTGGGCCAGCGTTTTGTTTGCGGCGGCGGTGACAGTGACACCATGGGCCGACGCCGCCACCTTCAGGGTCGGCTGCGCCCAGCGCGACATCACTCCCGCGAAGCCCGTGCCCATGTGGGGCTACGGCGCCCGGCACAGCCTGCTCTCGCAGGGAGTGCGTGACCCGCTCTACGCCAAGGCGGTCGTCATCGACGTGGGCCGGGAGAAACTCGCAATCGTGGGGATGGATCTCGGACGCGGTCCGCGGACCGATATGATGGAGCGGATCCGCTCGGCGGTGAGATCTTCGCCGGGCGTAGGCTTCGTGATGATTGCGGGGTCGCACACCCATTCCGGCCCGGTTATCGAACTTCGCGACAAGCCGGGCGAAGGCAAAGGCGTGTACGACGACGCGATCGCCTACACCGTGGACCTGGAGAAGAAGCTGATCGACGTTATCCGCGAGGCTGCCGGGACGGCCCGCGATGCGCGGATCGGTTGGGGATCGGCCAAGATTCAGCGGAACCGCAACCGCCACAGCAAGATCGAGCCCAAACCGGTCGATCCGGAACTGAGCGTGGTGCGATTCGACGACTTGGCGGGCAGGCCGATCGCCGTGGTGGTCAACTTCGCCGCCCATCCGACGATGCTCAGTGCCATGGATCTTCGGTTCTCGGCCGAGTATCCCGGCCAGATGCGAAACGA
>CAZFKF010001025.1:0-2774 GCA_964518805.1 uncultured Planctomycetaceae bacterium
ATTTGGGACGAGTGCAACGCACGGCTTGCCGAGGGCGCGTTCTCGTGCAAGGGGATCATGCGGCAGATGAACGTCGTGCTGGTCTGCACCACCGATGACCCGACCGACGATCTGTCTGCGCACGCCGCCGTGGCGGCCGATGGCGACTTCCCGATCCAGGTGCTGCCGACCTTCCGGCCCGACAAGGCCATGGCCGTCGAGTCGCCGGCCGCCTTTAACGCCTGGGTCGATCGGCTGGGGGCGGCCGAAAATGTGGACATCCGCGACTTCGCGAGCTTCCTCGACGCGATCGCGCGGCGGCACGACTATTTCCACGCCCGCGGCTGCCGCCTTTCGGACCACGGCCTGGAGACCATGATTGCCGAGGACTATACGGAAGCGGAAGTCCGCGGCGCGTTCGCCGAGGTCCGGTCGGGCAAGGAGCTGGACGCTCACCAAGTGCTCAAGTTCAAGTCGGCCATGCTCTACGAGTTGGCGGTTCTGGATCATGCCAAGGCATGGACACAGCAGTACCACATCGGGGCGCTGCGGAACAACAATTCGCGGATGTTTCAGGCGATCGGGCCCGACACGGGCTTCGATTCGATGGCCGACGTGCCCGTTGCCCGGCCGCTGTCGAAGTTCCTCGACCGCCTCGATCGCGAAGGCCGGCTGGCCAAGACGATCCTCTACAACCTCAATCCGGCCGACAACGACGTGCTGGCCACGATGATCGGCAACTTCCAGGACGGCGTGACTCCGGGCAAGATGCAGTGGGGCAGCGGCTGGTGGTTCCTCGACCAGAAAGTCGGCATGGAGCGGCACCTCCAATCGCTCTCGAACCAGGGCCTCTTGAGTCGCTTCGTCGGCATGGTCACCGACAGCCGCTCGTTCCTCTCCTACACCCGGCACGAGTACTTCCGCCGCATCCTCTGCAACCTGCTGGGCACCGACGTGCAGCAGGGGCTTCTCCCTCGCGACTTCGACCTCATCGGCGGCCTGGTGCGGGACATCTGCTACGGCAACGCCGCAAGGTATTTCGGATTCCAGGGGCTCCCGGACCAACCCGCGTAGGGCGGACGGAGCGAAGCGACGCCCGCCGGATTGGCCCACCCGCGGCTCACCCCCGCCATTCCGGCTCGCGATTCGTCCGGGGCTTTCCCGTGGGGCGTCCCGCAAATCTAGTCCACGCGTCGCTCCTGTTCTTCCGCCTCGAAATCCTGGATCTTCAGTTCCTCGCGGAGACTCCACCAGACAATGCCGGCGGGGATGGTGTAGGTGATGAGGAGAAACGCCACGAGGGCGAGAGCTTCGACGAGGTTGCCGACGGTCAATGCCCCCACCATGTTCCAAAAGACGGTCCACGCGCCGAAGAAACAGAGGAACATCGCGGACAGGCCGGTACAGGCCGGTCCTTAGCGGTGGCGTCGAAGCAGCAACACGCCGCTCACGCCGAGAGCCACCGCCAGGATGAAGTCCGCGCCCCAAAACAGGATTCCGAACGGATACATCATCACCATGAGAACCAACAACACCACCGCCGCAATCGTCCCATAGGCAATGCTCGCCACGGCCACCTGTTTGCGCCATCGGCTGAATTTACGCTTGCGACGCCTTTGGCGCGTGGGCTGGTCCGGATCAGGCTCGGGCGGCGACGTTTGGGGCTCGGACTCCGGCGTTGTTTCCGGTTCGGGCTCGGGCGCAGGCCGAGAATGGACCGCGGGCCGAAACGCATCCGCGATCCAGTCCTCCAGGCTTCCCGCGTCTTCCTCCCCGACGACTGCCGGGATCTGCGCCGACGTCCCGCAGCGGCACGTGGCCTGCCTGCCGGCCATTTGCTCGTCAACCTGATACTTTTTGCCGCAGCCAGGACAGTAAAAGGAGATTGGCATCGGCAGGACTCCCCCGAGGCCGCCCATTTGTGGTTATCGGTGGACTGAAAGTGCTTCCCACCCAGCGGGCCGCGGTCCTACGCATAACTTCGAGACCAAGGGCGGTAGTCTTGGAAATCGAGAGGAGGAGTAAATACAATAGGTTGGTCTATATAACCTAATAGTGTTATTCTTCGGCGTGTGTCGGTCGGGGAAATCGAAGTTTTTCGGAAATTCTCGCATGGCGAGTGAACTTTTTCGGCCGATGGGGTCTCTTAAGGGGCAACGGACAGGCCCGCGGTGTCGCTTCACAGGCTGCACCGAAGGGCTGGCTTGACTTGGCCCGCGGGTTCTGTCACTGTTAAGAGGGCGGAGGGCGTGCCTCCGCACGGTTTTTTCTTTGGAATTTGGCTTTCGGCGGCATGGTCCGCTGAAGGCTGGCTGTGTTTCGGTTCTCTCTAAACCGCGCATGGCGCAGAGGTTTACCATGGGTAGGCTCATCAACGCGATCACCGGCAACAAAAACGCTCTTGTGCTTGGCACGCGCCAAGATCGCAAGGTCGTCGTTACCGGTCGGCCTACGGTTGCCCTGCGCACATTCTTTGACGCGCGATCGAGGCTGGCCCGATTGGCCCTGCGACTGGGCGCCGAATTGGCGGCGATGCGACATCGCCATGCCATGCCGGTGACCCTCGGCGCATCGTGCGCGATGGAACCGTCCGGTTCCCGCGCCCGCCGGCGCTGGCAGGGACTGAGTCGACCAGGGTATCCGCTCGGCGGCGGTAGATCCTAAGCCCGTTGGGGCTTGGATCTCCAAACCGTCGCACTGGCACGCGGACCCTGGGCAGGCCCCCTGGCTGAAGGCCCATGGAGTCGTTGGCTCGCGCCTTCTGTCATGGCTTGCCGCCGGCTCGGTCGAGCTCG
>CAZFKF010001026.1:0-2773 GCA_964518805.1 uncultured Planctomycetaceae bacterium
GTACGTCGTATCCTTTGCGACGCTGAAACTCGTCAAAAATCGTCGCCGTGTACGGCACTCCGGGGAAGGACGGCTCGTCGCCCATGAACCCGAGCACCGTGCGTCCGAACTCGTTGCCCACGCACTTTTTGTACTGCTCGTGAACGTCGTTGAGGAAATCGCGGGTCGCGGCCGGATCAAGGGCGTCGAACAACGAATACGTGCCGTCTTTGGAGAAGCCGGGCTGATGGATGTATCGCGTGGCCGGAGTGCGGTATTCGGGCTTCACCTCCACCCGACCGCGGGCATCGGTCCGCGCTTCGAGGACCTGCATCCGCTGCTGAGGACGCAGCCGGGTGACGTTGCCGCCGACAAACCCGCTCGGATAGCACCCCTCGTCCATGAGCCAGACCCGCACGTCGAGCTTCTTCGCCTCCTGGACGGCGAGTTTGACCCGATCGAACCAGGCCGGCGACAGGTACTCCAGGTTCACCAGCCCGTTGTAGGGCCAGAGCATGACCGAACGAATGCCCGTTGCCCGCATTTCCGTAAGATCCCGGCGGATGTTCGCGGGCGTCATGTCGCCGTTCCAGAACCACCACATCGTAAGACTGTGCTGCGGAGGCGGGGTCTCGAAATGCCGGGCCGCCTCAGCGATGCCCGGCACGGTGATCTTCTGCCAGGGATGCTGCGCGCCGGTTCGTCGCTTGCCTTCCGCCCGGCCGGTTGCCTGATTCACCAGCACGCGTTGCCGGGCTGTGCCCGAAAGCCATTGCCCACGGGCAACGTCCTCCTCGGTGAACGTCGCCATGAGGATCTGCTTCTCGCCGGTGCGCGAGAAATCGTAGATGATGTAGATCGTTCCGTCCGGGGCCTGAACTCCGTCGGGATAGGAGACGCCGGAGCGCTGATCGATCACCAGTCCGCCGCTCCAGGTCTTGCCGTCGTCGTCGGAGAGTCGGGCGGTGAGGTGGGACCGCGTCTTCTTGTCCGGCGGCTCGTGCGCGACCAGCAGCAGTCTCCCGGAACCCAGGCGGCGAACGAAGAATCGCGAGTTGACGTGCGGGATGGGCGACTTCTGCCCCGCGGACCAGGTCTTGCCGCGGTCGGTCGATAGGCTCTCGCCGATGCCGTAGGCGGCGCGTACGAGCATCCACAGGCTGCCGTCGCGGCGCTCGACGATCGTATGCTCATCGAACACCCGCTGAGGCACGATCGCCTGTCCGAGGAAGTCCCACGTCACCCCACGATCCTTCGAGACGATGACGTTGGCCCCGCGCTCGCGCCCGAGGTCGTGCCGGCACTCGCGCGGGATCGCTGCATCGGCTTCGCGCTGCCAGACGGCGGCCGGCATGAGCCACTCGCCGCTGGAGAGCACGGTCGGCTTATTCATCATGATGCCGTTCGCAAGCCGGCGCGGGGCGGACCACCGCGGGGTCTCGTCGCCCGAATTCTCCGCGACGATCGACCACACGCCGGAGCGGCCGTCCCACCACTGATAGGACTGCGCCCAGAAGAGCCAGAGCCGGCCTTGCGGGTCGTGCCAGAGGCAGGGATCGTAGGCCCGCACCGGGCCGGGCGGATCGATGACCAGCTTCGGCGACGACCAGGTTCGGCCGTCGTCGCCGCTGGTGACCAGCACCACGTAATTGCCCGGTCCTTCGCCCGGCTCGTCGGCCCCGCCCGCATACCATAGCGCCCAAAGCCGGCCGTTGGCCGCACGCTCGATCCCCGGGATACCCTGGAAGATCCGCGTGTTGTCGGCGTACTCGCGTCCCGGGGCGAGGTTGACCGGCGGCGCGGCCAGCGCGGGATCGGTTTCGGCGCTCAGCGCCGCGGCCAGAACCATGGTCCACAACGATGCTGTCATGATGACGATCCTCTCATGCGACGACGACTCTGCGGACCGCCTCCGCGGAGTCTCCAGGACTCAGTGCTTCTCTCTCTGCCGTGCCGCGAAGTGGTACGTTCCCGAATCCAACGCGTACACAGCGGCCCCATCTTCGACCCGCAAGAATCGCACTCCCGGGGCGGCGTCGGCCGGTTGGCCGCCTTCGGCCACGCCGCGAACGTCCTTCGCCGGCACGTAGGCCGTGGCGGTCGTGTTCGGCGGCACGCTTACGTCCCAGAGGAACGATCCCTTTTCGATCCGCCAGTGGCTCTGGATCTTGCCGTAGAGGCACTTGTGCGACGCCCGGACGAATGTCAGGTCGCCGACCGGCCGAGGCCGAAGCACGACGTGCTTGAACCCCGGCCGCTCCAAATCGTAGTTGATCCCGCCGAGCGTCTGGTAGCACCAAGCCTCGAAGTTGCCGGAAAGGATCTTCTGGCTTTCGCCGTTCATGCCGCCGTCCTGGGTGTCGGTGTCCCAGCGTTCCCAGCTTGTCGTGGCTCCTTTCGAGATCATGTAGCCCCAACTGGGACGCGTCGTCTGCGTGGCGATCTGGTAAGCGACCTCGGGGTGGCCGACGTCGGTCAGCACCTGCATCTGCCACTGCATGCCGATCAGTCCGACGGAGGTGTGCCCGCGGTGGGTGACCGTGATGTCGCGGACCAGGTTCCGCACGACCGCCTCGCGATGCTCCTTGGGAACCAGCCCGAAGGCCAGCGGCAACACGGCCGAGCACTGGGTCGCGCCTTCGTACGTACCCGCGGCCGCCTGGAAAAACCGGCGGTTGAAGCCGGCGTAAACCCGCTCGGCCAGGTCGCGGAAGATCCGCTCGTCGTCCGGTTTCGCCAGCAGCCGGGCGGCCCGTTCGAGGATCCGGCAATTGTGATAGAAGTAAGCGGTTCC